>CAZBRY010000124.1:0-7174 GCA_964494285.1 uncultured Lachnospiraceae bacterium | reverse complement strand
CCGATATCGCGATACTTGGCAGGTATATTATTACTCCAACCATTTTTTCTTATTTAGAGACTCAGGATGCCGGAGCCGGCGGAGAGATTCAGCTTACGGATGCTCTGCGCAGGATGGCAAAGGATGAGGCGATGTATGTCTATGATTTTAAAGGACATCGCTATGACGTAGGAACGAAGTCCGGGTTTATTCAGGCAAATATCGAATTTGCGCTGCGTAATCCCGAAACAAAGGAAGAAATGCTCCAGTATATCAATGCCCTGCATGACAATATGGAAGAAATGCTGGCTTACGAATAAAAGCAGGAATGATAGTGAAACTGATACGGCCGTGCGCTATTTGATCGGTTTCGCCCCGGCTTTCTCCTGCAGCTTTTCCAATGCATTCTTAAAGAAGCCTTTTTTCTTTTTCTCGACCTTGATGTTTCCGCCGCGAAGACCCTTGACTTCCGTGATATAAATACCGCTGACGACCGCCTTGACCTCTTTTTTAACGGGAACGTCATCAAAGATTTTCTCGTCACAGACAAGTGTCATGATCTGTGGGCCAATTTTTGCTTTTACGATTGGCAGCTTGGAGCCGCGCAGGAGCTTTGGTGTCTGCGCAATCACTGCGGCAGGCAATCCGGATTCTTTAATTTTCATTCGCTTTTTATCAATGATCAGCATCGTGACAGACTGCTTTGCGGCATCAATCTGTGACTGCTGCTCTTCCTGCCTTTTTTGTGCTCTTTTTCCAAAAAAATAAAGAACGACCAAAATGGCGAGCAATACGACGGTAATGATAATTAATGTAATAGTTAAGGTTGACACGATATACCTCCTCGTTCATCAATAAATTGTAGATTGGACAATGAGTATTGTATCACAAACAGAATGCAGTGTGCAAGAGACAAAGTGAGAATCAGCGGGTATTACGGAATAGGGAGAACACCCACGTAAGGAGTGCATAAATGGAACAAATAGTAGATGATTTTCAGCGGGCATGGAATTGGATGATGGAGAACCTCGTTTATATCAATCTGGTTTGTTCCGTCGTCATTATTTTTTTTCAGCGGCGTGATCCGAAATCCGTCTGGGGATGGCTTTTGTTGCTTTATTTCATCCCGATTCTGGGCATTGTATTTTATATTATGTTCGGACAGGATTTCCATAAGAGTAAGATGTTCCATATTAAGGAAATTGAGGATGAAATCAACTCCACGATCCACAGGCAGGAGGACAGCATCTTAAGAAGGGAATTCGAGGAGAGGCAGCCCTCCGTGAAGCGATACGCGGACCTGGTGCTATACAATCTGCAAAGCGCAGGTGCAATATTTACGGATGATAATGATGTTACGATCTACGCGGATGGAAACGAGAAATTTGATGCTCTGATTGAGGATCTGAAAAAGGCAGAGCATTATATTCACCTGCAATATTATATTATCCGTGACGACGAGCTATTTACACGGATCAAGGAAGTGCTGATCGAGCGTGCTCAAAACGGTGTGGAGGTCAGGGTTCTGTATGATGCGATGGGATGCCGGAGCACAGGAAAGAAACTATGGAAGAGTTTGCAGGCGAATGGAATTCAGGTGGCAGAGTTTTTCCCGGCACTATTTGGACGCTTGCAGCTTCGTCTGAACTACCGCAATCATCGAAAAATTGTTGTAATTGACGGAAAAGTCGGCTATGTTGGCGGTTTTAATGTGGGACGGGAATATTTGGGACTGGATCGTAAATTTGGCTATTGGCGTGATACACATTTGCGGATCACCGGCTCCTCGGTTATTTTTTTCCAACTTCGCTTTATTCTTGACTGGAATTATGCGGCAAAGGAAAATCTGCTTAAGGAAAGGCAGTATTTTGAAGTTCCTGATGATGCGGTACGCGGCAAAACAGGGATTCAAGTCGTATCGAGCGGCCCTGACTCGACCTATGAAAATATTAAAAACAATTACTTGAAACTGATTACGCGTTCACGCGACAGTATTTACATTCAGACTCCATATTTCATCCCGGATGAAACTGTTTATGATGCGTTGCGCATAGCGGCGCTGTCGGGTGTTGATGTTAAAATTATGATTCCTTGTAAGCCGGATCATCCGTTTGTTTACTGGGCGACTTATTCTTATATCGGGGATATGATTGCGGCCGGGGCGAAATGCTATACGTATGATAGTGGATTTTTACATGCAAAGGGGCTGATTTCCGATGGAAAGGCACTGAGCTTCGGAACGGCCAATATGGATATCCGGAGTTTCAAGTTGAACTTTGAGGTAAATGCAACGATTTATGACGAGGATACCGCGACGAAAATGCAGGAAATTTTTATGGAGGATTTGTCGAAGTGTACGGAGATCACCGCATATGTATACGGACAGAGGAGCCTGTTTGTGCGGATCAAAGAGCAAATCTGCCGATTGTTTTCTCCGGTGCTGTGAGAAAAGCCTTTCTTTTGTCAGGCGGGTGTGATAAGATAATTCATTAGAGATTATCGGAGGGGTACTATCTTAATTCAGAAAGGAAGTATTATGAAAAAAGGGTTGTTAATTGTTTTGGGAATGTTAAGTACGGCAGTATGTCTGGGAGGGTGCGGCAATCAAGACAGCGTTCGCGCGGAGGACTATATTACGCTTGGAGAATACAAAGGTCTGTCGGTGGCAAGAACATCAACCGAGGTGGCGGAGGAAGAAGTACAAGAAGAGCTTAACAGTCTGCTTACCAACTCTGTAACAACAAAAGAGGTTACGGAACGGACAGATGTGCAGCAGGGTGATGTCGCTAACATTGACTATACCGGCACATTGGACGGTGAGGTGTTTGAAGGAGGCACGGCACAGGGCTTTGATCTGGAGATCGGCTCCGGCAGATTTATTGAGGGCTTTGAAGAAGGACTCATTGGCACAAACGTGGGAGATACCGCGACGCTGAACCTGAAATTTCCGAATGAATATTCAAACAACCCGGATTTAGCCGGTAAAGATGTCGTGTTTGCGGTAAAGGTGAATTCCATCAGTGAGCAGGTGAAACCGGAGCTAAACGATGCATTTATTAAGGAAGCGACCGACGGAGAGTATGCAACCGTGGATAGCTATAAGGCATATTTATACGAAGCGATTGAGAGCAGTAATGTGGAATATGCGGACAGTATGATGTATACGGATCTGTGGAATCAGGTAGTTGCCAATGCAGTCATTAAGAAGGAAATTCCTCAGGAATATCTGCAAATGAAAATTGATAAGATGACAGAAAATGCAAAATCCTATGCGGAAGCCTATGGAATGGATTTTGATAGCTTTTTAGCAAATTACATGGGGCTTGATGAAGCGGGCTTCCAGGAAGAAACGTCTAAATATGCCGAAACGGCGGCAAAGGAAAGCCTTGTATTGCAGGCGATCGCGAAGGCTGAAAACATTGAGGTAACCAAAGAGGACTTAAGCCAGGCGGTCAAGGAATATGTGGAGCTTTACGGTTATGAATCGGAGGCTGCGTTCAAACAGGATAACGATATGGACGAGTTTGAAGAATATATTCTGACCTCCAAGGTACAAGAGTTCCTTGCAGATCAGGCGATCATTACAGTAGAGGAATAGTAGCAGGGGTGTGCGGACGGACAGCATTTCTGTGAAAATAGAACAAAAGGCAGGGAAATAGTATGGATTTGGTATCAATTAAGGAACTGTACAGAGACAAAGAGCAGTATTTAGAAAAAGAAGTGACGATCGGGGGATGGGTAAGAAGCCTGCGGGATTCCAAAACCTTTGGTTTTATCGTGATCAACGACGGAACATTTTTTGAGCCGATACAGGTCGTTTATGCGGATCCGCTTCCAAACTTTACAGAGATTTCAAAGCTAAATGTTGGCACGGCTCTCATTATAAGGGGCAAGCTTGTTGCGACGCCTCAGGCAAAGCAGCCGTTTGAAATTCAGGCGGAGGAAATTACAGTGGAGGGAATGTCCACTCCGGATTATCCGCTGCAGAAAAAGCGCCATTCGATGGAATATCTTCGCACGATTACTCACCTGCGGCCGCGGACAAATACATTTCAGGCGGTATTCCGCGTTCGCTCCTTAATTGCTTATGCGATCCATCAGTTTTTTCAGGAAAGAGAGTTTGTTTATGTGCATACGCCGCTTATTACGGGCAGCGACTGTGAGGGTGCAGGGGAAATGTTCCGTGTAACGACGCTGGATATGGATGATTTGCCAAGGAATGAGGAAGGTGCCATCGACTATACGCAGGACTTCTTCGGCAAGGAAACGAATCTTACCGTAAGCGGGCAACTAAACGGCGAGGCCTATGCGATGGCATTTAAGAATATCTACACATTTGGACCGACCTTCCGGGCGGAGAATTCTAATACGACACGCCATGCGGCGGAATTCTGGATGATTGAGCCGGAGATTGCATTTGCGGATTTGAAGGATGACATGATGCTTGCGGAAAGCATGATTAAATATATCATTCATTATGTGCTGGAGCATGCACCGGAAGAGATGAAGTTTTTTAATGAATTTGTGGACAAGGGACTCTTAGAGCGCCTTCAGCATGTTGTAGATTCCGATTTCGCACACGTGACCTATACGGAAGCAATTGCTATCTTGCAGAAGCATAACGACCGCTTTGCGTACAAAGTGTTTTGGGGTTGTGATCTGCAGACAGAGCACGAACGCTACCTGACTGAGCAGGAGTTTAAACGACCGGTATTCGTAACTGATTATCCAAAGGAAATCAAGGCATTTTATATGAAACAAAACGAGGACGGAAAGACCGTCGCGGCAATGGATTGCCTTGTGCCGGGAATCGGTGAGATTATCGGCGGCAGTCAAAGGGAGGACGATTATGAGAAGCTGCTTGCGCGGATGACGGAGCTTGAGCTTCCTAGAGAGGATTACGAATTTTATCTGGATCTGCGCAAATACGGTTCTGCAAGACATGCCGGCTTTGGCCTAGGCTTTGAGCGCTGCGTAATGTATCTGACGGGCATGTCCAATATTCGTGATGTCGTTCCGTTCCCGAGAACAGTGAATAACTGCGATTTATAACAGAAATAAAAATACCGGATGCGGCCATATGGCTGGTCCGGTATTTTTGTCTTGCATTTTATCACGCTGAATTGTCACGCTGAATGAAGGTTTTTGTTGAATTATAGAGAAGGGTTGTGTATAATGGTGGTAAGTTTACATAGGGGTGTAAGCTTTATCTCAGGGGTGAGTATAAATGAAGAACAGAATACTATGTGCGGCTCTGGCAATTGTCTTGAGTCTTTTACCTGTTATGCAGGTAAATGCGACGACAATTTCGGATGCAAAGAAACAAAAGGAAGCGGCTGAAAACAAGCTGAATTCCGTCAATAAAGACATTGAGAATATAGAAAGCGGCAAAGGGGAAATTGAGGGCGAGATCGAAGAGATCGACGGTCAGCTCGTGGATTTGTTGCTTACTGTCGATATCCTGTCTGGTGATATCAACGACAAAGATGGTCAGATCGCGGAAGCGCAGACGCAGTATGATGATGCCAAGGCAAAAGAAGAGGTGCAGCATACTGCGATGAAAAAGCGTATCAAATTTATGTATGAAAAGGGCGACACATCGTATTTGGAGCTTTTTCTGCAGTCTCAAAGTATTTCCGATTTAGTTAATAAGGTGGATTATGTAGAAAAGCTTTATGAATATGACAGAAAGCTTTTATTAGATTATCAACAAACGAAGGAAGAAGTTTTAGAACTAAAGACAAATCTGGAAAATGAAAAGTCCGAATTGGAAGAAATGCAGACCGATTATCTTTGCCAGACCGATTCTTTGCAGGCGATGATCAATGAAAAACAGGATTCCATAGAGAATTTTGATACACAGCTTTCCGCCGCAAAAAAGCAGGCAAGCGCCTATCAGACAGAGATAAAAGCGCAGTCGGCAGCAATTAAGCAGCTAGAGGCGGAGGAAGCAGCACGGAAAAAGGCCGAAGAGGAAGCGAAAAAGAAAGCCGAGGCAGAAGCCGCCGCAAAGAAAAAGGCGGAGCAGGAGGCTGCGGCTAAATCCTCCGAATCCTCTTCAGACGGGTCCTCGGGAGAGTCTTCCGGCGGTTCTTCAGGAGGCAGTTCTTCCGGTGGAGGTTCCTCAGGAGGCTCGGGAACGGGGAGAGATGTTGCCAGTTATGCGAGCCAGTTTGTCGGGAATCCCTACTTGGCAGGTGGGACAAGCCTGACAGAGGGAGCGGATTGCTCTGGCTTTACGTGGGCGGTTTACCAACATTTCGGAATTAACCTTCCGCGAAGCTCTTATGCACAGGCATGTGCGGGGACAGAGGTCAGTTACGCGGATGCACAGCCCGGAGATATTATTTATTATGGAGGGCATGTGGGAATCTATATTGGAAATGGAACGATTGTACACGCAAGTACGGCTGCGACCGGCATTAAGTACAGCAGTGCACTTTATAGGACGATTATCACAGTCAGGAGATTTGTGTAAAATTGCATGAGGGGATGCGAATGAATTGACCGCAGACTTTTACAGAACAGATAAAAGCCGATAACATATTTCTATGTTGCCGGCTTTTCTTGTTCCCTCTTTCGAAAGCGTAATTTAATATCGGCAAAAAAATTGCAGGAGTTTTTATGCAAAGGGCATGTTTGTGTGATACGGTGCATAAAATTTATTGAATTTTTAAAGAAATCGCCGGACATCAAAATCAAATGCAGCGCCGCCTGCGTGACGAATACACGCTGCGTGAAATGGAAAATGAATATGAGGATTTAGACGAAGAAACAAGATGGGAAAAAGAAATCTATTTTCAAAAGCTCAATGATTTATTTGGGTAAATTCTAAAGCCGGATTTCTACGGGGGGATAAAAGTGATATGAAGAAAATGATAGAGGAGATACTTAATTATAAAAACCCTGTTTTCTGGATAATTATTTTGGGAGTCGTTTTTTGTATTGTGTCGGGCGCATATCTTTTAACCAACCCGAAATCAGCCGAAATAGCTGCGGAGAAATATTCGGATGAGGAGGCACCGCTTGAAGATATCCATAGCAAACCAATAATCAGGTTTATGATGATTCCGTGGAATGATATAGAAGCCCGTAACCTTTCGGTACCTGAAGGAGTTCCGATTTTGGATGAAATCATTTGCATTGGTGAATTGCCGGAGTATCAGATAAAGTTGTATGGATATAATCATGAAGA
>CAZBRY010000123.1:0-7225 GCA_964494285.1 uncultured Lachnospiraceae bacterium | reverse complement strand
GCGAACATAAGGAGAGTAGAAGGATGAAAGTGAAACAGTGGAATATCAGGCAATTTTTAATGAATTATGCGCTTTATCTGATCATGCTCGTCATGATCATCGTAATTGCATGGATCTCCCCTAAATTCCTGTCGCTTCGGGTATTGAGGGATATTTTCATGCAAAGCTCCACCCGCATTTTAGTGGCGCTCGGATGTATGTTTATTATCGTCTGCGGCTCGGCGGATCTATCCGGCGGTCGTGTCGTCGGTCTGGCGGCAGTGTTTGCCGGTTCGTTTGCGCAGCAGGCGACCTATTACAATAAATTCTGGCCCGGAATCGGCGAGCTGCCGGTCATCGTGCCGATTTTACTCGGCATCGCGGTCGGCGCGCTGTTCGGGGTGCTCAGCGGTTTTACTGTCGCAAAGCTGAAAGTTCCGGCGTTTTTGGCGACACTCGGGACCCAGATGATCGCTTACGGCGTGAACTGCCTGTATTTTAATAAAGCGCCGAATAATTCCCAGCCGCTTGGCGGCTATACCGAAAGCTTCGGCAAGCTCGGCACAGGCTCCATCGCGGGAATTCCTTATTTGATCATCATTTCGTTAGGCGTTGCGGGGCTGATCTGGATTTTCCAGATCAAGACTTGTCTCGGAAAACAGATTTTTGCGGTCGGCGGCAACCCGGAGGCGGCCAAGGTATCGGGGATCAACGTATTTAAAATCCTGATGATCACGTTTACCGTTGCGGGCGCGCTTTACGGGCTGGCAGGCTGTCTGGAAGCGGCCAGAACGGGAAGCGCGACGAGCACCTACGGACTCAGTTATGAGCTGGATGCGATCGCCTCCTGTATCGTCGGCGGATGTTCCGCAGGGGGAGGCGTCGGCAGCGTTCCGGGCGTGATCTTAGGCGTGCTGATCTTCAACGTCATCAACTACGGACTGACATTTATCGGCTTAAGCTCCTACTGGCAGTTTGCGGTAAAGGGAATCATCATCATCGTTGCGGTCGCATTTGATGTACGCAAATATGCGGACAAAAATTAAAACAGTTGTATAACCCATTCCCTATCCTTTATGATAAGAATAGGGAACGGGAGGAATCAAGGATGAAGAAAAGTGTAAAAATCATGGGATGTTTGACGGGAGGGCTGATTGTTCTCCTATTGGTTTTACTGGCTGTACTTTGCCGGTCGGGGCAAGACGTCGCGGATATAGAGCGGGATTATGAAACGTTGCTGCGCATCTCTGTTATTCTGCCGCATAAGGACGATGGGTATTGGTCCCTGATCGAAGAGGGGTTTCTGGCAGCCGAGGCGGATCACCTGAATGAGGTGGATGTGCAGGTATATACACCGCAGTTGAATTATCATGTCGGCCAGATGATTGAGCTGATCAACCGGCAGGCAGCCGCAAAGGTGGATGCGATCATTGTGCAGGGAATCGACAATGAGGAGTACCATGAGGCTCTGCAAAAAGCCGCGGATATCGGCATTCAGATCGTTTTGGTAGATACGGATATGGAAGATTTTCCGTTCCATCTGTATATCGGGACGGATAACCGGGATGCCGGCATTAAGATGGGCGAGGAGCTTGTCAAAATCACGGGCGAGACAGCGATGGCGGCCGTACTTTCCGGGGAAGAAAATTATTCGAACCTTGCCGAGCGCTATGAGGGTCTTTTGGAGGTCACGGACGAATATCCCGGCATTGAGATCGTGCGTCTCGATTATGATAAGTATGACGCGCTCACGGTCATGAAGCTGTATGAGCTGATCCAGCAGGAAAATCCCGAGGTTGACACCCTTGTCTGTATAGAAGGGACGGCGGGGCAAACCTTCGGTACCGTTTTTAAAGCGCCGCAGGAGGAATATGCGCATATATTGACGTTCGATTATTCCCAGTTTACGAGGGAGGGCATCCGAAACGGCGTCATCGAAGGGACGATGGTACAGGATACGTTCCAGATGGGTTATCAGGCGGTCGAGGAAATTATCCGACATGAGGAAACGGGAAGTTATACGAAGGAAAAAATTTATACGCCCGTTTACTGGTATTCCAGAGAGGATTTGGCAGAGGAGGGAAGAGATGAACCATAAATTTTCTTTCCGGAGCCTGCACAATTCCGTGACGGGGAAATACAGCCTCGGTTATTTAATGCTCAGTGTGATCGCGGTCCTGTTGCTGGTCATCTCCTTTTTGAGTAATTATTTTATTTCTACAAAATATCAGGACACGACGGATGAGCTTTTACAGCTTAATGAGCTGTATGTGGATATCGAGGCGATCAACAGCTCGGTGAATATCAGCTACCTGTATTTAAGAAGCAGCAGCTATGAGGATTATATAACAGAATGTGAAAATGCGAGGAACACGATCAAGCGGCTGCAGGAATACTTAAAGGAGGATTATGCCAGAGAAATCATCGATACGCTTTATACTGCGGAGACTTATATGGAACAGACGCAGGGATTGATGGATATGCTGAAAACTTATATCGAGCATGAGAAAAAGGATTCAAGAGAATATCAGAAAATCGAGATGCTTTACGGAGAAACGCAGGAGACGCTAGGCTATGTCAATTTGAGTTTCCAGAGCGCCTATGCGCATAAGCTCATTTCCGTCAAGCAGACGCAGCGGCAGTTGCAGCTTTACCAGCAGCGGCTCGAAACAGCGCAGATCGCATTGGTCGCGATGGGTTTCCTGTTTTGCTTTTTGTACTGTATGAAAATCATCAGAGGGATCACCCAATCCTTCAATAAGCTGACGAACGTCGTAACGAAAATCGAAGCCGACGTCTATGAGGAGGCGCACATCGTCATGGACAGCCATGACGAATTCGAGGATTTTGCCAAAGCGTTGAACCATATGATCGACGTGATCCAGAATCAGCTTCGGAAAATAGAAGAAAACGCCAACATCAAAGAACAGCTTGCCGAGGTGGAGATTGAGAATCTGCGCATTTACGGCGAGCTGCAGAAGAGCCAGCTGACACTGCTGCAATCGCGGATCAATCCGCATTTTCTGTTTAATACGCTGAATATGATCTCATCTCTGGCAAGGATGGAAAATGCAGACCGGTCTGCGGGGCTGATGGAAATCACAGCCGCTTATCTGCGTTATAATCTTGATAATTTATCAAAGTCGGTCACGCTTTCACAGGAAATCGAGAACCTGAAAAATTATGTTGCGATCCAGGAGCTGCGGTTTGAAGACCGTTATTCCTATTATTTTGAGATCGAGGAGGAGTGCGAGGGCTTTTCCATGCCTTTCATGATTTTGCAGCCGCTCGTCGAAAACTCCATCAAGCACGGGCTTGCGATGCAAACCGAAGGCGGGAGGATTTGGATCAGAGCTTACAGAGAAGCGCATACGCTCTATCTGGAGGTGGAGGACAACGGTGCCGGCATCAGCGGGGAGCGGATCCGGGAAATCCGGGAATCCCTGGACAACCGTACCTCCCAAAGCGAGCATATCGGCCTTCGGAACATTTACATGAGACTTCAGTATTTTTATGAAGAGGAAATAGAGCTGCAAGTCAGCAGCGGGGATTCAAGGACGCAGATTCGTATTTTGCTGCCCTTCAGAGAGGAGGGATCACATGTTTACGATGATTATAGCGGATGATGAGGCCATCGCGAGAAAAAGCCTGGAGCTGTTTATCAGGAAGGAATTTCCCGATATCGAGGTGATCGCTGCGGCGGCGGATGGGGTCGAGCTTGTGAAGCTTGTGGAAAAGCAGCAGCCGGACATAGCGATCGTGGACATCAATATGCCGGGGCTGACCGGGATCGAGGCGATCGAGCTGCTGCATTCAAAGAGCGTCAAAACGCGGTTTATCATCCATACCGCTTACGGGGAATTTGAATATGTAAAAAAAGCGCTGGATATGAAGGTGGACGGCTACCTGCTAAAGCCGGAACGGCGGGAGGAGAGCATTCAGACGATCAGGAGGCTGTGCGGGGATATTGCGGCAAAGGCATCTGAAAACCAAGAGAAATTTAAAATGCAGACGCTGCTTCATGAAGTCTCTCCCATGCTAGAAAATGAGGTGCTGCTTTCCATATTGACGAATCGGCCGGAGACAGAAAAATTCCAGACGCTCTGCCGGGTAAAGGGAATGGAGTTCCATCTGGGCTGCATCGTGACGCTGTTTGATAACGTACAACTCAAGGTGAGCAGGAAGGAGCTTTGCGAGATCGTCAGGGAGTCGTTAAAAACGGTATGCGATTATCTGATTTCAGTCACAAAGACGAGCGTTCTGCTGCTCCTGTTTCTTCCACCCAAAATCAGGGAGGAGGAGAAGGAGGCATGGCTTTTGGATATTACAAAGCTGATTATTTTTGATTTAAAGGAAAAGACAGGTGCCGATTTTAGTGCGGGGATCGGAGGCGTCTATGATTCTTTTGAAAAAATGGGGCTTTCGCATGAAGATAGTCTGCGGCAGTTGAAAAATATCAAGGAAAAGGTCGCAGCCGGCTCTTTGACAGGGGAGAATGAGGAGAAAGCGCGTATTTATGTGGAACGCGCCGTTTCGTATATCGACCGGCATTTTTCTCAGGATATCTCGCTTGAGATGGTGGCCGGACACAGCAAGCTCAGCCCGTTTTATTTGAGCCGCCTCATGAAACAGGAAATGGGCGTCACGTTTGTGGAATATCTGACAAAGGTGCGGATGGAGGAGGCGAAACGGCTTTCGCTGGAAACGGCGCTTCCGATCAGGGATATCGCACAGCGGTGCGGCTACAGCAACGACACGTATTTCTGCAAGGTATTCAAGCGCTATACGAACAAAACGATCGGCGAATATAGAAGAGAATTATAAATAGAAAATAAGAAACAGGAGGGTTTGCCATGGCACTCATACAATGCAACTTTTTTTCCCAAAGCCTGTGCTTTGGAACGGATATCCATGTGATCATTCCGACGCCGAACTCGGATGAGCTTCTGAATAAAAAAGAAAGCTCCTATTTTTATCCGGGAGCCAAATATCAAGTGCTTTATTTGCTGCATGGCGCTTATGGGGATTATTCGGACTGGCTCAGGTGGTCCAATATCGAAAAATATGCGGCCGAGCATCGTCTCATCGTGGTGATGCCGTCGGCGGCCAACAGCTTTTATCAGGACATGTACCGTGGCTCGGACTATCTGACCTATCTGACGAAGGAGCTTCCGGCGTTTGTGAACGCGATGTTTCCGGTCAGCAGGAAAAGGGAGAATACCTTTGTGGCGGGCCTGTCCATGGGAGGCTATGGCGCGCTGAAGCTGGGCTTTGAAAGGCCGGAGCTGTTTAGCGCCTGCATCAGCCTTTCAGGCGCGATCGACATGATCGGGGTCTATGGGGATATCCAAAAGGGATTCATCCAGGGGCCGTTCCTTTGGGAAGGGATTTTTAAAAATCCAAAGGAAATAACAGGTACCGATGCGGATCTGGTCGCGCTTTATAAAAAAAGGAAGCAGGAAGGCCATTCGATGCCGAAGGTGTTCCAGAGCTGCGGCACGGAGGATTTTATTTATAAACGCAACCGGACAGCTAAAAAAATGCTGAAAGAGGCCGGCGTGGACCTGACCTATGAGGAGCATCCGGGAATTCATGACTGGGACTATTGGGACACGCACATCAAGCGGGCGATCGAGTGGCTGCCGCTGGTTGATCAGGCCGTATCGGAATAGGAGGAAATCGTATGGCACATCTGCAATTAAACTTTTTTTCAGATTCACTGCAAAGAAACACGAATGTGATGGTTTTTATTCCTTCGGCGGGTCCGGACGACTTTCTGTTCGGCGGCGCCGAAAAATTTAATATACCCGACAAAAAATATCAGGTTTTATATTTGCTGCATGGCAGCTATGACGATTATGGAAGCTGGGTGAGAAATTCCCGCATCGAAAACTATGCGCAGGAAAAATGCATGGCGGTCGTCATGCCGTCTGTGGAAAACAGCGCCTATCTGGATATGGCCTGGGGCGAGCGCTACCAGACGTATATTGCCGGGGAGCTGCCGGAGTTTTTAAGCGTCCTCCTGCCTCTCAGCAAAAAACGGGAGGACCAGTTTATCGCAGGGCTGTCCATGGGCGGAGGAGGAGCGTTCCGCTTTGCGCTGACATTTCCCGAAAGGTACCGGGCGGCGGCGAGTCTTTCCGGCGGACTCAACATGAGGGCGGTAACGCCCGGCCCTCATGCAAATAAAATGCCTAAAAACTATCTGCGCGCCGTGTACGGCGAAACAGAACCGAATGAGGTGATCGATCTGTTAGAGCGTATCGATCCGAAAACGCTGCCCGCGCTTTATATGACATGCGGCACGGAGGATTTCATTCTGCCCGCCAGCGAAACCTTTTATGAACAGGCAGTCAAAAAGGGTGTATCCGTCGTCTATGAAAAGTATCCGGGCGTCCATAACTGGGAATTCTGGGATGTTCACATTCAGGATGTCTTAAACTGGATGCCGCTTGCCGGAAGGATGGTGGAGAGTTGAAGTGGACTTGTCCGCTTTGTTATGATAAACTTTCGTTGTAGGGAAAACGGAAAGGATTTTTTAATTATGATTTATACGATTTTGCTTGATTTGGATGATACGCTGCTGGATTTTCAGAAGGCGGAAAGAGCCGCGCTTGTCAAAACGCTGACGGAGCTTAACATCGAGCCGAAGGAAGAGACGCTTGCGCGCTATAGTGTGCTGAATCTCGCCCAATGGCGGTTGCTCGAAAAGGGCGAATTGAGCAGAGATGAGGTAAAGCTCCGCCGTTACCGGCTTTTATTCGAAGAGATAGGCGCAGACTGTTCCGCTCAAAAGGCTGCGGAATTATATGAGGGATATCTTGGTATCGGCCATTATTTTATCGACGGCGCAGAGGAGTTGCTGGATGTCCTTTCCGTGGACTATTCGCTGTACCTTGTCACGAACGGGACGGCGCGCGTGCAGGAGGGTCGCATCGAAAGCGCCGGGATTGCAGGCTATTTCAAGGGCATCTACATTTCCGAGAAAATCGGCTTCAACAAACCGAGCAAAGAATTTTTTGACCACTGCTTCGCGCAGATACCCGATTTTGAAAAAGAGGAAGCGGTCATCGTAGGCGACAGCCTCACCTCCGACATCCAGGGCGGTAAAAATGCCGGCGTCAAAACGATCTGGTTTAATCCGACCCAATCGGTCAATACATCCCCAATCCGCCCTGACTATGAAATCATGACTTTGCAGGAATTACCAATATTGATAAAAAATAGTAAATCATTTACGAGGTGA
>CAZBRY010000122.1:0-7277 GCA_964494285.1 uncultured Lachnospiraceae bacterium | reverse complement strand
ATGTATTCGGCGCCCTGTTCCGGGAGTTGCGGCTGCTTTCCGCGTCTGCAAGCTTCATAGCAGGAAGCCAGTTCCTTGAGGAAGATGCCGAAGCTCCAGCCGTCGCAGACGATGTGATGAAAGACGAGGGAGAGAACGTGTTTTTCTTCGCCGAGGCGCCAGAGGCGGAAGCGGTAGAGGAGGCCAGTATGTGTGCGGCGCTCTGCTCTGGCTATGGGATAAACTATCCGGTATTTATGGACGTGGAGAGCAGCAATCGTCCGGGCTTTAATTCCATGTCCGCATCGCAGCGAACAGCGATCATCAAGGCATTTTGTAACACGGTACGTTCTGCGGGTTATACACCGGGTGTTTATGCAAATAAGACTTGGCTGACGAGTTATATGAATGCTTCGGAACTGTCCGGCTATAAGATCTGGCTGGCACAGTATAATGCGGGCGGACCGACCTATTCGGGGCGTTATGATTTGTGGCAGTACACCTCCAAGGGCTCGGTCAACGGCATCAGCGGCAACGTTGATATGAACCAATCCTATCTTGGATATTAATAAAATTATGAAAGCGCAGAATCATTACTCAATAAACGGAAAAGAAGGAACAACAAGATGAGCAAAATTGCAGTGGAAACATGTCATATTGAAGGTCTGAAGGTGATCACGCCGACCGTGTTTGGCGATCAACGCGGTTACTTTATGGAGACCTATCATTACAATGATTTTAAAGAGGCCGGCATTGATCAGGAATTTGTGCAGGACAACCAGTCCGCTTCCAAAAAAGGTGTGCTGCGTGGATTGCACTTCCAGATTAACTACCCGCAGGACAAGCTTGTGCGCGTTATCCGTGGCGAGGTGTATGATGTGGTTGTTGATATGCGGGAAGGTTCCAAGACATATGGGCAGTCTTATGGCGTCCGACTTTCCGAGGAAAACAAGAAAATGTTCTTTATTCCGAAAAATTTTGCACATGGCTTCCTTGTTTTGTCCGACTACGCGGAATTTGTTTATAAATGTACGGATTTCTATCACCCGAACGATGAAGGCGGTATTATCTGGAATGATCCGGAAATCGGAATTGACTGGCCGATGGAAGAGGGGATGGAGCTGACGATATCTGATAAGGATACAAAGTGGCCGGCCCTAAAAAATTTAAAGCGATAGCATTAAGGAAGGGGGGCATACCATGTCTCCTAAGGAGATTTTATGTCTAAGAAGAAAAAAATCATTCTGATCGTATCGGCATTTGTACTGGCGTTAAATCTATATATTATTTTTCATCACAATCCATTGGCGGAGCGCACGCAGGAAATCATCAAAAAGGTGATCTCCTGTGTGATTCTGGATGGAATCTATCTTGTATTTCTGCGAATGTATGAAAAAATCGTGATACTCCCGATCGAGCTGTACCAGAACCGTCGTTTGATCTGGAAACTGTCCAAAAATGATTTCAAAACGAGATATGCCGGTTCCTATTTGGGAATTGTCTGGGCGTTCGTACAGCCGATCATTACCGTGCTGCTTTATTGGTTCGTATTCACAATTGCACTTCCTTCAAGAGCCGTTGCGGTCAAGGGTGATATTGAGATCCCTTACATTTTATGGCTGATTGCCGGCATCGTACCATGGTTTTTCTTTTCTGAGGCGCTTTCCAACGGAACCAATGCGCTTTTGGAATATAATTATCTTGTAAAAAAAGTCGTATTTAAAATCAGCATTCTCCCCATTATTAAAATTATATCAGCCCTGTTCGTACATGCATTCTTTGTGTTATTTGCATTGATTTTATTTGCCTGCTACGGCTATTATCCGGATTTATACACGCTGCAGATTTTCTATTATTCGCTTTGCATGTTTGTATTTGTGCTGGGACTTTGCTATATCACGTGTTCGATTATCATTTTCTTTAGAGACTTGGGACAAATTATCTCCATCGCTTTGCAGGTCGGCATCTGGGCGACACCGATCCTGTGGAATTTAACGACACTTTCCCCAAGATTACGGGTGTTTTTTAAATTAAACCCGATGAATTACATCGTAGAAGGCTATCGGAATGCGCTGATTGATAAAACATGGTTTTGGGAGACTTTTTATTCAACGGCCTATTTTTGGATTTTGACACTTTGTCTGTTTGCATTCGGTGCGCTGATTTTTAAGCGCCTGAAAATACATTTTGCAGACGTATTATAATAGGAGCGGCTATGGGATCATTACCGGCAATTCAAATCGAACACTTGACAAAAGTATATAAGCTATATGACCGCAATCGGGACAGGCTCAAGGAAGCGCTGCATATTGGTAAAAACGTCAACAGCAGGGAACACTATGCCTTAAATGAAGTGAGTCTGACAGTGAATACAGGAGAGACTGTCGGCATTATCGGAACGAACGGATCCGGTAAATCGACGATTTTGAAAATCATTACGGGAGTATTGAACCCGACGGCGGGTGCTATCAAGATTAACGGACGCATTTCGGCACTATTGGAGCTTGGTGCCGGATTTAATATGGAATTCACCGGACTTGAAAATATTTATTTAAACGGAACGATGATCGGCTTTTCTGAGGAGGAGATCGACGCGAAGCTGCAGGACATTCTGGATTTTGCGGACATAGGAAAATTTATTAATCAAAAGGTGAAAACTTATTCAAGCGGTATGTTTGTGCGCCTTGCTTTTGCAGTTGCAATCAATATTGATCCGGAAATCCTGATTGTTGACGAGGCACTTTCTGTAGGGGATGTGTTTTTTCAGAATAAATGCTACAGGAAATTTGAAGAGTTTAAAAAACAGGGAAAGACAATTTTGTTTGTCAGTCATGATTTGAGCAGCATCAGTAAATACTGCGATCGTGTTATTTTGCTGGAAAAGGGTAAAAAAATAGGCGAAGGTGCACCAAAAGAAATCATCGATATGTATAAAAAAGTACTTGTCGGACAGCTCGACAGAAAAGTCGATACGGCAAAGAGTGCGATGCTCTCGGCGGGAAGCAGGTGGAAGGATCAGATGACGCTGAACCCGAAGCTGGATGAGTATGGAAGCGGTCTTGCGGAATTCGAGGACTATTGTGCTTATGACAATGAGGGAACCATTACAAACACGATCATTAAGGGCGAGGAGTTTACGGTTAAGCTGAAAATCCGTTTTTTCGAGAGTGTGCAGGAGCCTATATTTGCTGTCTCGTTTAAAAATATGCAGGGAACTGAAATTACAGGTACGAATACCATGTTTGAAAAAATAACGACAGGCACCCCTGAGCCCGGCGAGGTCATGGTAGCGACATTTACACAGAATATGAGTCTGCAGGGCGGGGAGTATTTGGTTTCTCTCGGCTGTGTGGGTTACAGAGAAGGGAATTTTACGGTCTATCACAGACTATATGACGTATTTAACCTGACGGTAATTTCTTCTAAAAATACGACGGGTTATTATGACATGGATTCGATCGTGACGGTGAGAAAAGAAGATGAAGACAAATAAGGAACAGATGGATGCAGTCGGCAATGTAAAGCTCAATTACAACTATTATGTGGGAGAGGACTTTTATTCGGAAGGTTCCAGCGAGGATATCCTGCTTGATCTTGTACAGCGCTATCATACGTCTGAGTATGAACATGTCATTCAGAATAGCCGCTCGTGGTCGGTCATGTACCATTTGTCCTATATCAGAGAAAATATTGTGAGCTGGCTGCCAATTAATAAAAAGGCAAAGGTGCTCGAAATCGGCGCAGGTTGTGGTGCGATCACCGGTAAGCTCGCCGAAATGGCTGGTTCGGTGACCTGCATTGAGCTTAGCAAAAAACGGAGTCTGATCAATGCGAACCGCCATAGGGAATACGACAACATTGAGATTATTGTCGGTAATTTCGAGGAAATTGAAAAGGAGATTACCGAGAAATATGATTATATTACGCTGATTGGTGTGCTGGAATATGCGGAAAGCTACATTCACGCACCCGATTCGTATCACGCGCTGCTGCGTGCGGTCGGCAGGCATCTAGCACCCGGCGGCAAGCTTGTTACGGCGATTGAAAACCGGTTTGGACTTAAGTATTTTGCAGGCTGTAAAGAGGATCATACAGGCATGTATTATTCGGGGATCGAAGGTTATCCTGATTTTGACGGCGTAAAGACGTTTTCCAAGGAAAGGCTCAGACAGATTATGCAGGAGTCGGGCTTTCGGACAAAATTTTATTTTCCTTATCCGGATTATAAGCTTCCACACACGATTTATTCTGATGAATACTTACCGAAAGCAGGGGAGTTGACGACGAATCTGAGGAATTTTGACGCGGACAGAGTTGTGACGTTTGACGAGGGAAGGGTATTTGACTCGCTGATTGAGGAAGGTCTGTTCCAGCATTTTTCCAACTCATTTCTTGTACTTGCTTCCTATGAGGATATTTGGGAAACCTGTTCGGAGCTTCCGGTGTTCGCGAAATATGCGAACGAGCGCTCAGCCCAGTACCGCGTTGCGACGGTGATTACACAGAAAAAGGATAAAAAGCGAACGGTTTACAAGATTGCCCTTGATACAAGGACGAACCCGCATATTCGGGAGATCTATTCCAATTATCAAACTCTGTGTGAAATTTATGCCGGAACAAAGCTAAAACCGAATGCTTGCCGCTTCCTACAGGGTCTGGAGCCGGCACCTCTGATTGCCGGTGTTAGCTCTAAGGCTAAGGATGGGGTGGAGCTGTCTTATTTAAAGGGCATCACATTGGAAAAATATCTGGATCTGCTTGAGGGGCAGGCTGAATATGAAGTGATGCTTGCCTTGATCAAAGAGTATTGTGCGTTGATTATGCAGGTAGGAGGTCAGGGCGTCTTTGAGATGACGCAGAGCTTCCGGAATATTTTTGGTGATCGGAAATTTGAAAAGACCTACGCGGCATCGAAGACTTGTAATTTTGACATGATTTTTTCTAATATTGTATTTGATGAAACAGAAAGGGAAAACGGTATCTGGCATGTACTTGATTATGAATGGATGTACCGATTCCCGATCCCGGCTCAATTTATCATTTATCGGTCCTTGTTTTATTATTTTGAAAACAGGAAGGAAGGGAAATTTTCTCAATACCTTGCCCGGCACGGTAAAGATATCTATTTAGAATGCGGAATCGATCAAGAAGAGCAGACACTGTTTTGCGACATGGAGCATTGCTTCCAAATCTATATTATCAGCGGAATTGCTTCTCTGGAGGTCATGCAGGTCATGATGCCGTCGGCGACGGTGCGGCTTGATAAGGTGCTTGGTATTGCGTCTTATCTTAGAAATTTGAATATGCCTAAAATCTATTTCAGCTATGGAGAAGGTTTTGCCGAGGAAAATCAGGTGTGCGTGCTTGCGAATGTATCGGACGATTCGCTCGTGTCGATGGATATTCCGCTTGCTAGTAATATGGTTGCCTTGCGAATTGATCCGACTGATTATCCGTGCGTACTTCATGTAGAGAAGTTAGAGCTTGGGATGGCAAACGGCGAAACAAAAGAAATTTCCAGATTCCTCATAAATGGTTACAAGATTGATGAAAGTACGATTTTGTTTGACACCGATGATGCGCAGCTCATATTGAGGGATTTGCCGCGCAGTGCGAAGACTCTGCATGTGGAATACAGCGTAACGATGATTTTTGGTGTTTTTTACGATGCATTTTGTGACATGCTCTTAAAAAATCGGGAAAGTAAAAAAGAAAAACCAACGCTCTTGGATCGGATTCTGGTAAAATGTAAAATGAAAGATCCCGGAGAACAGCCGGAGGGATTTGTTTATAACAGAGAAAGCGAAGTGAAGGGGTAGATGAGCCTTTTTGAGAGAAAAAGAGTAAAGGCGGATTATATTGCAGAGCTTCAAAAGCAGACAGATCCGTACGCCTATTATATAACAAAAGAGAAAGAACACGCAGGAGGGGTACGACAGGAAAGTAGCCCTCTTGTTTCCTGTATTGAAAATTCTTCTGAGGCTTTCATGCAGGAAGATTTTATACGTGTAGAATTCGGAAACGGCGAACTCGATTTGTTTGAGTTGTTTGGAAGGAAAAACGAAAATAAAAACGATTGTTATTTAAAAGAGGCGTCCTATTTTATTTTTGTGAATGTAAATGGTGAACTGGCAGGCGATGCATTGAATCGACTGATTTTAGGCACAAAAGCCCCCGATGGTACAATCGATTCAGACCTCATATATTGCGACGAGGATTTTATGCAAAAGGAAAATCGTGTCAGGCATACTCCATGGTTGAAGCCGGACTGGTCGCCGGACACGTTGCTTTCGTTTAATTATATTGGGAGTCTGTTCACCGTGAGGCGCAGCATTGCGGAGCAAATTGATGTCTTATCCATTCAGGATGAGCCAGATGAGGAAGTTAGGCTTTATGATTTTCTTTTAAAATATACGGAGAAGGCAAATAAAATAACACACGTTCCGGAAATTCTGTTTCATTGCTTCCGTACACAAGACGAGCAGATTCATCAAAAACTTGTGACGAAATATGAGGGAACGTCTTATGCGACCGTCCGAAATGCGGCATTTTCAAGAAGAGGTATTCAGATGCCAAGCTGGGAGGAGAATGCGCAGACGCCGCTTGTCTCGGTCATTATCCCTTCCAAGGATCATGCGGAGATTTTGTTCCGGTGCCTTGACAGTATCCAAAACCGATACAAAGGGAAAGGGGCGGGTGAGCTGCTTCCATTGTCCCTGCTGGAGATTATTATTGTAGACAACGGAAGCAGGGATGAGGAACGAAGCCGGATTACATCCTATATAAAAGAGAATCCGAAGCTACACATCTCTTATTTATATAATGCGTTTGCATTTAATTTTTCTAAGATGTGCAATCAAGGTGCAAAGCAGGCGCAAGGCAGTTATTTGTTGTTTTTAAATGATGACATTGAGGTGATAGACAAGGATTTTATCGAAAAGCTGCTTGCTTATGCATCGGCACCGCATATCGGAGCCGCAGGGGCGAAGCTGTATTATCCTAATTCCGATATACTTCAGCATGCAGGTGTCACGGATCTGGACTGCGGACCGTCTCATAAGCTCGCAACGTATTCCGATAAGGAAGTTTATTATTTCGGAAGAAACAGGTTTACTTATAACGTGCTGGCCGTGACAGGTGCGTGTTTGATGCTGTCTAAAGAAAAATACTTTAAAGTTGGCGGTTTTAGTGATAGAATGGAAATTAGTTATAATGACATCGACCTGTGCGTAAATCTGTATGAGCAGGGGTATTTCAATGTCATACTAAATGACTGTATTCTGTATCATCATGAATCA
>CAZBRY010000121.1:0-7305 GCA_964494285.1 uncultured Lachnospiraceae bacterium | reverse complement strand
AGCAGGACTTGCTTCAGGCAGGATTAAAGAATAGCAGCTACGGGCCGGACAGACTGGAAATCGTCGACGCACAGGATATTATTGAGACAGGCGAGCCTCCCGTCATGGCGATCAGAAAAAAGAAAGAGTCCTCTATCGTAAAGGGTCTTGGACTTGTAAAGGATGGTACTTGTGATGCATTTGTATCTGCCGGCAGCTCGGGAGCCGTTCTCGTGGGCGGACAGTTTGTAGTTGGCAGGATCAAGGGCGTGGAAAGACCACCGCTTGCGCCGCTTATTCCGACGGAAAAGGGAGTAGCACTTTTGATTGACTGTGGTGCCAATGTGGATGCCAGAGCTTCTCATCTTGTGCAGTTTGCAAAGATGGGTTCCGTGTATATGGAATATGTGGTCGGAATTAAAAGTCCGCGAGTCGCCATTGTCAATATTGGTGCAGAAGAGGAGAAGGGTAACATGCTCGTAAAGGAGGCATACCCGCTTCTAAAGAACTGCCCGGATATTAATTTCATAGGAAGTATTGAGGCGCGGGATATCCCAAGAGGTCATGCGGATGTCATCGTGTGTGAAGCGTTTGTCGGAAATGTTATATTAAAGCTATACGAAGGCGTCGGTTCGACGTTCCTTACGATGGTGAAGCAGGGGCTGATGTCCACGTTTCGGAGTAAAATAGGTGCGCTGCTGATCAAACCGGCACTGAAGCAGACAATGAGAAAATTCGATTCTTCCGAATACGGCGGGGCGCCTTTGCTCGGGCTGAATGGTCTTGTTGTGAAAACGCACGGCAGCTCGAAGTCTAAGGAAATCACGAACTCGATTATTCAGTGCGTCACATTTAAGGAACAGGAAATTAATAAAAAAATAAATGAAAAAATTAATTTGAAGGACGAGTAAGAAAGGACGAGTAGCAATGGAGTTTGAAAAGCTGAAAAAAATTATTGCAGAGGTTTTAAATGTCGATGAGGACGAGGTGACGATGGAGACGAAATTTGTCGACGATCTGGGAGCAGATTCACTGGACATTTTCCAGATCATTATGGGCATCGAAGAGGAATTCGATGTGGAAATATCGACAGATGAGGCGGAGAAGATTGTTTCGGTCAGTGATGCGGTTGAGCAGATTAAGAATGCCTTGAGTTGAGAAGCCTGAAGTTGTGAAAGCTTGGTACAGAGTGAGCTCGGAAGACCTTTGGTTTTTCGAGCCTCTGCTTTTAAAGAGACATCAGTGAGGAAAAGGGCGTCTATGAATAAAATTATAGGGTACAAAGGATTAGAGGCGAAAATCGGCTATACATTCAGAAATCAGGAGCTGCTGAAACTTGCATTGACACACAGCTCTTTTTCTAATGAGCTGAAATTAAACAAGACGGATAATTATGAACGACTGGAATTTTTAGGGGATGCCGTTCTCGAGCTTGCTGTCAGCGAATATTTATACCAGAGAAATCCGAATATGCATGAAGGAGAAATGACAAAGCTTCGTGCGAGTTTGGTTTGCGAACCTACGCTTGCTTTTTGCGCGAATAGCTTTTCACTCGGCGAATATTTGTTGCTCGGTAAAGGTGAGGAGCAGACCGGCGGCAGGAAGCGAGACTCGATCATATCGGATTCTTTTGAGGCGGTGATTGGTGCGATTTATGTAGACGGCGGCTTCGAACAGGCAAAGATGTTTATTGAAAAATATGTACTGCGTGACATGGATCATAAAATTGAATTTACGGACAGTAAGACGATTTTGCAGGAATATGTGCAGGAAAATGGAAACAAGCTCTCCTATGAGCTGATTTCTGAAATAGGACCGGCACATGACAGAAAATATCTTGTACATGCTCTGATAAATGGAAGTGTCGTCTCAGAGGGTCTTGGCAAGACAAAGAAAAGTGCGGAGCAGAGGGCAGCATTTGCTGTTCTTCAGAATTTACATATCGAAGACAGGGAGTAGTGGGTGGATGTATTTAAAAAGCATTGAGGTGCATGGATTCAAATCATTTGCAAACAAAATCAAATTCAAGTTTCATAACGGAATTACGGCTATTGTTGGTCCGAACGGAAGCGGAAAAAGTAATGTTGCGGACGCAGTGCGTTGGGTTCTTGGAGAGCAGCGAATCAAGCAGCTCCGAGGCGCCAGCATGCAGGACGTTATTTTTTCCGGCACCGAGACGAGAAAGCCGATGGGTTATGCGTATGTATCGATCACATTGGATAATTCGGATCATAAGCTTGCGGTTGATTTTGAAGAAGTGACGGTTTCCAGACGCGTATACCGTTCTGGAGAAAGTGAATACCTTATTAACGGAGCGCCGTGCCGATTGAAGGACATTTATGAAATGTTTTATGACACAGGGATCGGGAAGGAAGGCTATTCGATTATTGGTCAGGGGCAGATTGATCGTATTTTGAGCGGTAAGCCGGAGGAAAGAAGAGAGCTTTTCGATGAGGCGGCCGGAATTGTAAAATTCAAAAGGAGAAAGGCGACCGCAATCAAGAAGCTCGAGGAAGAGCGTGCCAATCTCGTGCGCGTATGCGATATTCTTTCCGAACTGGAAAAACAGGTTGGCCCTCTTGAAAAGCAATCGGAGGTTGCAAAAGAATATTTAAAGAAAAAAGAAGAGCTGAAAAGGCTGGATGTCAACATTTTTCTTCTCGAAACAGAGCGGGTCAGGAAGCAGCTGAAGGAGTTTGAGGAAAAGTTTCGGATTGCGGACGGTGACTTGAAAGAAGCACAGGGAAAATATGAAAGCATCAAGGGGGAATATGCCGATATTGAGGCGCGGATCGAGCAGCTTGATGAGAAAATTGAGGAAAAGCGGAAGCTCCTTTCGGATCATAGCCTGCTAAAAGAAAAATTAGAGGGCGAAATCAAGGTTTTAAAAGAAAAAATTAATTCTGCGCGATCCAATAATACGCATTACACGGACAGAAAGCAGTCACTCGAAAAAGAGATTGAGGTAAGAAAAAAAGAACATCACAGGATCGGAGAAGAAAAATCCGAGTTGGATGGACAGTTGGAGGAACTCCTAAAGGTAAGGGACGAAGCCAAAGGTCTGTTAAATGTTGTACAAAGAAAGATCGAAACGCTGAATATCGGCATTGAGAAGGACAAAAACGATATTATTGGGACACTCAATGAACGGGCGACAATCAAAACAAAGCTTGGTCGTTACGATACGATGCTTGAGCAAATCACGATTCGAAGGGCGGAGCTGCAATCCAGGCTGCTGCGTGCCAAATCCGATGAGGCGGAGCAGGAAAACCTGCTTAAGAAACTATATTTGGACCTGAATGAAATCAGTCAGGATATATTAAAATCCGATGAAAAGAAAGAAGTGTTGGAGGAACAGCTTGCCGAAATGAGAAAGTCCTTGGAGGATCAGGACAAGTTGTTAGGCAACAGCCAGATCAATTATCACAAAGAAAAATCGAGGCTGGATGCGCTGAAAAATATTACGGAGCGTTATGACGGCTACGGTAGCAGTATTCGCCGTGTTATGGAACAGAAAGAGACAAACAAAGGGCTGATCGGTGTTGTGGCGGATATTATTTCTGTTGATAAGAAATATGAAACGGCGATCGAAACGGCACTTGGAGGAAATATCCAGAACATTGTCACGACGGACGAACAGATCGCCAAACAGATGATTCGTTTCCTCAAAGAGAATAAGTGCGGACGCGCTACCTTCTTACCGCTTACGAGCGTAAAGAATCGCGGTGAATTTAACAAGCCGGAGATCAGGGATGAGAAGGGTTTTATCGGAATAGCTTCCGAGCTTGTACAGAATGAAAAAAAATATAATGACGTTGTCGGGCAGCTTTTAGGCGCGATCATTGTCGTTGACCATATCGATCATGCATTGTTGATGGCAAAAAAATATCAACATATGCTACGTATCGTGACGCTTGAGGGCGAATATTTGACGCCGGGCGGAGCGCTTGCCGGCGGTTCCTTTAAAAATGCGAGCAATCTGCTCGGCAGAAAAAGAGAGATTGAGGAGCTGGAAGAGACAGTCAAGGCCAGCCTTAGAAAAATTGATACGATCATGAATGAGATTGAGGAGACAAAAGAAAGGCGCACTGAGATCAGGAAGGAAATTGAAGCACTTAAGGGATTGCAGCAGGAGCAGTATATCAAGCAAAATACGGCGCAGCTGAATGTAAACCAGGCAATTGAGAAAAAAGAGGGAACGGCAAACGATTATCAAGCACTTGAGATCGAAAATAAAGAGATTGAACAGCAGATTGTGAATATTAAGGGAAGCAAAGAGGATATCAAAGCGGAACTTTGCGGTTCCGAGCAAAAGGAAAAGGAATTGGAAAAGCAGATTGCCGGCTATGGCCTTGAACTCGAAACGCTGCGGGATGAAGAATCCAGACAGGTTCTAAAAGTGACGGATCTTGATCTGGAGACGGCCAACCTAAAGCAAAGGCAGGAATTTTTCCGTCAAAATATAGCCCGTATTGAAGAGGAAATCAAACATCTGAATGAAGAAATGGAAGAGATGGCAGAGAAGCTTATTCAAGCGGAGCAGGATATCCTACAGAAGCAAGAAAATATTCAGGAAATTGAAAAGACAATCGCGGCTTCTGACACCTCGACGGATGACAACGAGGATGCCTTAAAGCAGGCAATTGCGGAAAAGGAGGAGTTTACTTCCAAGCAAAAAGGTTTTTTTACAACAAGGGAGGAGCTTTCGGATCGAATGGGAGCGCTTGACAAGGAGGTATTCCGTTTAAACAGCCAGCGGGAGCGCATGGAGGAAGCGCAGGAGTCTCAGATTAATTATATGTGGAATGAGTATGAAATTACGCTTTCCGCCGCATTTTCAATGCGGGATGAGGAGCTGACGGATACCTCTTCCATCAGAAAGGGCATTGTGAGCCTAAAGGACCAGATCCGGCGGTTGGGCGATGTCAATGTCAACGCGATCGAGGATTATAAAAACCTTATGGAGCGTTATGAATTTTTGAAGTGTCAGCATGATGATCTCGTCAAGGCTGAGCAGACGCTTGCGGATATCATTAATGAGCTGGATGCGGCAATGAGAAAGCAGTTTGAAGAGAAATTCAAAGAAATTGGCAGGGAGTTTGACAAGGTGTTCAAGGAACTGTTTGGCGGCGGAAAGGGATCGCTGGAGCTTTCTGAGGATGAAGATATCCTAGAGGCGGGTGTTTCCATTATCGCACAACCACCCGGCAAGAAGCTGCAGAATATGATGCAGCTGTCAGGTGGAGAAAAATCACTGACTGCGATTGCATTGTTGTTTGCGATTCAAAATTTAAAGCCGTCTCCGTTCTGCCTTTTGGACGAGATTGAGGCGGCACTTGACGAATCGAATGTCGGCAGATTCGCAGGTTATTTACATAAGCTGACGAAACATACACAGTTTATCGTGATCACGCACAGGCGCGGGACGATGGAGCAGGCAGATCGGCTGTATGGTATTACAATGCAGGAAAAAGGCGTATCGGCACTGGTTTCTGTTAATTTGATTGACAAGGATCTGGATGATTAATTTAAGAAGGAAGCATTATGGAAAATCAAAATTTTTTTTCGAAACTTGTTAGCGGTCTTACAAAAACAAGAGATCATATTGTGCAGGGCATTGATTCAGTGTTTAGCGGTTCTTCCAGCATCGATGAGGATTTTTATGAGGAGCTTGAGGAAATACTGATCATGGGTGACTTGGGTGTGCATGCGACATCGGAAATCATAGAACGTTTGCGCGCTCAGGTGAAGGAACAGCACATTAAGGAGCCAATGGAATGTAAGCAGCTTTTGATTACAAGCATCAAGGAACAGATGGATGTCGGGGAAACGGCCTATAAATTCGAAGTGCAAAAATCGGTCATTCTAGTTGTTGGCGTCAATGGCGTCGGAAAGACGACAAGCATTGGTAAGCTGGCATCTCACTTAAAGGATCAAGGAAAAAAAGTGATGGTGGCAGCGGCCGATACATTCCGTGCGGCAGCAGGCGAACAGCTTGCGGAATGGGCAAATAGAGCGGGCGTCGATATCATCAAGGGCATCGAGGGGCAGGATCCGGCCTCCGTCGTATACGATGCACTGAATGCCGCAAAAGCAAGGAATGTGGATGTGTTGCTATGTGATACCGCGGGACGCCTTCATAATAAGAAGAACCTGATGGAAGAATTAAAGAAGATAAATCGGATTATCGACAGAGAATACCCGGAGGCATTTCGGGAAACCCTTGTCGTGCTGGATGGAACGACAGGACAGAATGCGCTGAGTCAGGCAAAGGAATTCAAGGAATCTGCAGATATTACCGGGATTATTTTGACAAAGCTGGATGGGACGGCAAAGGGCGGTATTGCCGTTGCTGTACAGGCGGAGCTTGGTATTCCGGTAAAGTATATCGGAGTTGGAGAAACGGTGGAGGATATGCAGAAGTTTGATGCAGGTACATTTGTGGACGCGCTTTTTGCCAGATAGGCAGGATCAGAAAGAAGGATGCAAACATATGCTGACATTAGAAAAATTTGAAGAGGCAAGTGAAATTGTTAAAAAAGTGACTTTGGAAACAAAGCTTGTATATAGCAGCTATTTAAGCCAACAAACGGGTAACCGGATTTATTTGAAGCCAGAAAACATGCAGATGACGGGCGCTTATAAGCTGCGCGGTGCCTATTATAAGGTCAGTACGCTGACAGAGGAGGAGCGAGGAAGAGGCATCATCACTGCTTCGGCTGGCAACCACGCGCAGGGTGTAGCGTTTGCCGCAAAGGAATTTGGCATTCATGCGGTCGTTGTCATGCCGACAACGACGCCGCTGATTAAAGTAAACCGTACGAAGAGCTATGGCGCTAAGGTTGTTCTTTTTGGAGATGTTTACGATGAGGCATGTACAAAAGCGCTCGAGCTTGCAAAGGAAGATGGCTATACATTTATTCATCCGTTCGACGATCCGGCCATTGCGACCGGACAGGGAACGATTGCGATGGAAATTTTCAAGGAGCTGCCACTCGTGGACTACATTCTTGTGCCGATTGGCGGAGGCGGACTTGCCGCAGGCGTATCGACGCTTGCCAAGCTGATGAATCCAAAAATCAAAGTGATCGGTGTGGAGCCGGCAGGCGCGGCTTGCATGAAGGAGTCTTTAAAAGAAGGAAAAATTGTAACACTCGATTCAGTAAATACAATAGCGGACGGTACGGCGGTGAAGACACCGGGAACCCAGATATTTTCTTATATTCAGAAAAATATGGATGAGATATTGACGGTGCCGGATGAAGATATCATTGTATCTTTCCTTGATATGGTAGAAAATCATAAAATGATCGTGGAAAATTCAGG
>CAZBRY010000120.1:4854-7468 GCA_964494285.1 uncultured Lachnospiraceae bacterium | reverse complement strand
CAGCGTCGTATGCAGTGACTGGTACATGTTCGGCTTGGGCATAGCAATATAATCCTTAAAGCGCCCGGGAATTGGCTTGTACATCTCATGTATGATACCAAGTGCGGCGTAACAATCTTTTACCGAATCCACAACAATTCTGATCGCAAACAGATCGTAAATCTGATCAATTGTCTTGTCCTGATTCAGCATCTTTTTATAAATGCTGAAAAAATGCTTCACGCGACCGTCAATATTTGCTGAAATGCCAGCATTGTGAATGTGCTCGGAAACCTCGTCCACAATTTCCTGTACATATTTTTCACGCACGCTCTTTCGGATTGCAATTTTGTCCACAAGGTCATAATAAACCTCGGGCTCTAGATATTTTAAGGACTGGTCATCCAACTCCACTTTCAGCTTGGAAATACCGAGACGCTGTGCGAGAGGCGCATAAATATCCATTGTCTCGCGTGCAATCTCGATCTGCTTAGAAGGGAGCATATGCTTTAACGTGCGCATATTATGCAACCTGTCTGCCAGCTTTACCATGATGACACGAATATCCTTCGCCATGGCAAGAAACATTTTTCTCAGATTTTCCGCCTGAAACTCCAGCTTGTCCTCATTATATTTCAAACGGCCGAGCTTTGTCACACCATCTACGATCAGCGCCACATCCGGTCCGAATTCTTCTTTGATTTCCTGATCCGTCATGATCGTATCTTCTACAACGTCATGCAAAAGCCCCGCCACAATGGACTCCTTGTCAAGCTGTAAATCAGCGAGGATAATCGCTACGCAGAGCGGATGAATGATGTACGGCTCGCCTGACCTGCGCACCTGATCCCGATGCGCCTCATAAGCGATTTTATATGCCTTTTCAATCATGGAGATATCGTCCGACGGATGATATTTTTGCACACGGGCAATCAGGTCCTGATAGAGCTCTTCAGGACTTAGAAATTCCTTCATGGCCTCAATCCGGCCATCATCCAGAATCAATGCTTTTGTCTGTCTTTCCTGTGTGTTTATTACATCTGCCATAGGAGATATCCTCCTTTCGTTTGTAGTATACATCATCTGTCTATTTTCCGTCAAACATCTGTATAAAAATGCATTGCCGTTACATCGTCATTAAATGTGCTCAGATGTCTCATAGCGACATATACAATAAAACGATCATTGCCAGTATAATACGATACCAGCCAAACGCTTTAAAGTCGTGCTTCTTGATATAAGACATCAGAAAGCGTATCGCAAGCACCGATACAGCGAATGCCGCTGCCATACCAACCAACAGTACCGATAGTTCTGTTTTCGTAAAATCAAATCCAAATTTAACAATCTTTAACAGACTCGCGCCGAGCATGACAGGTACGGCCAAAAAAAAAGTAAACTCCGTAGCCGCAGTCCGTGATACACCAAGCAGAATCGCGCCGAGAATCGTCGCTCCGGAGCGCGAGGTGCCCGGGAAAATAGCAGCAATTAACTGAAAAATACCAATATAAAAGGCAGTTTGGTAACTGATCCGTGCAATTGTTTCCGTTTTCGGAAACCGATCCTTGTTCCTTCGTTCTATCAGAATAAACAATACGCCAAACACAAACAACGCAATCGAGACACAGATATAGTTATAAAACAGCGATTCAAACAAATCGTCAAACGGCATCCCAATCACGACTGCCGGAATGCATGCCACAATCACTTTCAGCCACATGGAAAGCGTCTCTTCCTTAATATATGGTTTTTCTTTAAATTGAAGCGGGAACAGCCGCTCCCAATACAGCAGAACAACCGCAAGAATCGCACCAAGCTGAATGACGACTCGAAACATTTCGAGAAATTCCGGCGACTGATTAAGCGGAAGAAGCTCTTCCACCAAAATCAGATGTCCCGTGCTGCTGATCGGCAACCACTCTGTAATACCCTCGACGATTCCATAAACAATCGTTTTTATGATTTCCGCCATTTCAGGCCTCCATAATCATTCTCCCATTTATAGTCCTTCCGGGTTCATAGACTGCCAGCGCCAGGAATCCTCACACATCTTTTCTATGCTGCGCTGTGCTGCCCAATGCAGCTCTTCTCTAGCCTTTGTAGCATCGGCATAGCAGGTCGCGATATCACCCGGCCTTCTTTCCTTGATTTCGTAAGGAATCTCCTTGCCGCACGCCTTTTCGAAATTTCTGATAATGTCCAGCACGCTGTAACCATGCCCCGTTCCAAGATTGTATATTTTGACGCCGGAGTCGGCCTCACCGCTCATCTCGCGTATTTTATTAAGTGCGCATACGTGTCCTGCCGCAAGATCCACAACATGGATATAGTCACGCACACCCGTGCCGTCCGGTGTGTCGTAGTCATTGCCAAAAATACCGACACTTTCAAGTTTTCCGATTGCCACCTGTGTCACATAAGGGATAAGGTTGTTCGGAATACCTTTTGGGTTTTCCCCAATCAGACCTGATTCATGCGCACCAATTGGATTAAAATAGCGTAGCAGAATCACATTCCACTCCTGATCCGACGCGTAAAGATCCTGCAACATCTGCTCAATCATCACCTTCGTGCGACCATAAGGATTTGTCACCCCACCGGCGGGACATTCCTCCGTGATCGGTACAAAAGCAGG
>CAZBRY010000120.1:0-4844 GCA_964494285.1 uncultured Lachnospiraceae bacterium | reverse complement strand
CCATAAACAGTTGCCGAGGAACTGAACACAATGCTCTTACAGCCATGCTTCCTCATCACATCACATAATATGAGTGTCCCTGTCAAATTATTATAATAATATTCGAGCGGCTTTGCCACCGATTCGCCGACAGCCTTATAGCCTGCAAAATGGATGACTGCCTCAATCTGCTCCGACGCAAAAATCCCCTCAAGAGCTTCCCTGTCAAGCAGATCCGCCTCATGAAATTTGACCTGCCGACCTGTGATCCGCTCGATTCGATTGACCGCTTCCCGGCAGGAATTATACAAATTATCCACAATTATTACATCATAGCCGGCATTTATTAATTCCACACATGTATGACTACCGATAAAACCGGCGCCACCGGTAACTAATATTGACATCTGCTTCCCTCTTCTCTCCCGACCAATGCCGGTATCTTGAACTTTATTTTATATCGTCCTGTCAAAAATACAATACCCGTTTATATTACACTATTATAGTAGAATTCGCAACTTTTAATATAGTATAATAAGGTTGTGATAGGTGGATTTTTGATAACTCTTATTTTTTTTAATATGTTGAAATATTCTGAACATCTGGCTCGTTATATTAAATAGAAACACAAAAATAGAACACAGGAGGGAGGCGTGCAGCATCGACGAACAGCAGCAGCTTGCGCATATGATCACAACTTACCAGAATCTGATCTTTACTATATGCTTCAAGTTTACAAATAATTATTTCGATGCGGAGGATCTGACGCAGGACACATTCCTTTCTGCCTACAAAAACCTGAACAACTTCGACGGTTCCAATGTAAAAGCGTGGCTTTGCAGGATTGCCACGAATAAATGCCTTGACTTTAAGAAAAGAGCCGCCGCCAAAACGGTTCCAACCGAAGATTCTTTCTTTTTGACACTCGAAACAAACTATGCTTCTCCGGAGAAGGAGTGCCTGGAAACGACGGTCAAGGAAGAACTTCTCTCCTGCTGCAACAGCCTTTCGCCGCCTTATGATGAGGTTGCCCGAGAACATTTTTATTATGAGCGTCCTGTAGGAGAGCTTGCCCGCCTCTTAAACCGCAATGAAAAGACGCTTCGCACACAGATTTATCGGGCAAAAGGAATGCTGCGAAAAATTTACGGAAAGGAGACGCCTCATGAAAATAACAGAACCGGAAATTGATATCAAACGATTGATTGCTCAAGTGGAGTCACAACCCCTGCTATCCGCGCCATCCTATCTAAAGGAAGAAATTCTCGAAAAGAGCCGGGGAATCAGTATTCAGGTGCCAATTCGGCTTGAAAAGCAGAAAAAAGAACTTTCCAAGCAGATGCAGCTATTGTTCTACAGCCTGAAAATATCGGCCGCCGTCGTCTTCTGCCTGTTTCAGTTGGCGATGCTTAACCGCTTTCCCGCCGATATGAACGTCTATTTATATCAGGCATTCGACAGCTATCACGATTTACAAATGGAACAGGAAGAGGCAAGAGACGCTGCCCTTTCCCTCAAAGAAAAGACGGATATCGGTCTTTCCGAAAAGGCCGGTCAATCGATCCATAGCTTACTCAATCAATTAACAAATGGAGGTAATGATCATGATTAGAAAGAAAACAGGATTTTGGACTTTTATTTTTTCCTTGATCCCGGGCGCCGGGGAAATGTATTTGGGCTTTTTCAAACAGGGCGTATCACTGATGCTTTTATTTTTTGCAGTTATAACCTTATCCTCGTCCAGCGGTGTGGAGATTTTTATCATGTTGCTGCCGATCATCTGGTTTTATAGCTTTTTCCATGTTCACAATCTGACTTCACTGCCGGATGAGGAATTTTACGCGCTGGAGGATTCCTATTTATGGGATTCCGCGCGGGGTGATCTGTTCAACGGTCTGCCGCAGATACTGACTTCCAAAAAGGGACAACGTGTCATCGGCATCCTGTTCGTCCTCATTGGTGTAAGCTCTCTGTGGAGCGTTCTGCGCAGCTTTCTGTACCGCTATGTGGATGAAGCATTTTATACCACCTATATTCGCCCGCTGCTCGACAATATCCCAAGAGCGCTGATCGGCATCTTGATTACCCTCATCGGTGTCTGGCTGATTGCCGGCAAAAAGAAAGAGCTGCTTTCAGAAGAACCAAAGCAGCTTGAAGAAAAAAAAGAATAGGAGGCAGCCAATGTTGAAAAATCGTACCCGTAAGGTCGGAACCCTGACGCTGGGCATTACGCTGGTCGTCTCAGGCATCGCTTTTTTAATCCGCCTGTTCGTTCCCGTTCTTAGTTATTATACTATTATGAGAGCATGGCCGGTCGTTTTTATTTTCCTCGGCATCGAGGTATTAATCAGTGCTGCGCATGCAAGCGGCGATGACGGTTCTGTAGTCTATGACAAAGCCGCTATCTTCATCACGGCGATGCTCATCCTATTTGCGATGTGCATCGGCAGCCTCAACGTCCTGATGGAGAACAGCGCACAATTTAACTATAACTACACCTTCTAAACCAAATACCCGTTCCATAGAAAGCAATTGCCTAAGACAAAGAGTTTCCCCCAATAAACTCTTTGTTGCGGGCAATTGTTTATTTTTTTAAAAAAATTATTTTTCTTGTTCCTTTAAAATATTTAATGAGAACCATGCAAAAATGTGGTATACTACACAAAGGGTAGTTTTTCGAGTCTCTGCCCGTTCGCCAGCCATATCCTCAATGCCGGCCGATGCAGGATTGCCGGATGACGAGCAAAGTGAACGAGAAAAACACAGTTTACAAAAGGAGAATCCATTATGCTTGAATTAAGAGATTTATGTTGGGCGCTTCCAGATGGGGAGGTGCTGATTAATGGCATCAATTTGGCAATTAAGCCGGGACAGCTGACAGTCGTAACCGGTCCCAACGGCGGGGGCAAGACGTCGCTCGCAAAGCTGATCGCCGGACTATATACGCCGCTATCGGGTCAAATCCTATTAAACGGGAAGGATATCACGGATTGGGACATCACACAGCGCGCACAGGCCGGCATTGCTTATGCGTTTCAGCAGCCCGTGCATTTCAAGGGCCTTTCTGTCAAGCAGCTTTTAGGCATTGCCGCCGGCAGAGATCTTGCAGAATATGAGGCCTGCTCCATATTGGAAAAGGTCGGGCTTTGTGCGCGGGAATATATGAACCGCCCTATGGACAGCCACTTGTCCGGCGGCGAAAGCAAACGCATTGAAATCGCGACGGTGCTTGCCAGAAAGGCAAGTATTCTCGTATTTGACGAACCGGAGGCAGGCATTGATTTATGGAGCTTTACAAGTCTTATTGAGGCATTCCGCGACTTAAAGGAGGAGCAGGACGGTGCGCTGCTCATTATCTCCCATCAAGAACGTATTTTGGATATTGCCGATACGATTGCGGTCATCGCAGACGGAAAAATCCGCATCTCAGGCGACCGGAACACCGTGCTCCCCCAGCTTCTGATCAATGAGCGGCAATGCCATTGCCCGCTCGGCAAGGAGGTTTTAAATGGATAACATTACAGAACAACTATTACAGGCAATTACTGATTGGGACAGCATTTTCAGCGGTGCATACAGCCTGCGCGAAAATGGAACATCTATTCATGTGCATTCCTCTGAGAATATCCGCATTGTCCCAAAAACAGACAAACCTGGCATCGATATTTATATTTCCTCCAAGGCACAGAAGGAATCCGTCTATATTCCGGCCTGCGTCACACACGGCTCCGTACAAGATTTAGTCTACAACGATTTCCATATCCAGTCCGGCGCAGATGTCACAATTGTAGCCGGCTGCGGCGTACACGTGGATAACGGCGAAGAAGCTTCTCACAATGGCATCCACCGTTTCTTTTTAGAGCCGGGAGCACATGCGGTTTACAAGGAAAAACATATCGGCTCCGGTGTCGGCTCCGGTAAAAGGGTCATCGACCCGGTGACCGAAATCGAATTATCCGACGGCGCCATTTTGGAAATGGAAACCCAGCAGCTACAGGGTGTAGATCGGACACTGCGCAAAACAAGTGCAAAGCTCGCCAAACGCGCAAAACTCATTATTCATGAGAGCCTGTTAACCGACCACAATGATGTCGCGCAGACTGATTTTCTTGTTTCAATGGACGGGGAGGATTCGAGCGTGGACCTGATTTCCCGTTCGGTCGCAAAGGGTAATTCCACACAGCAGTACCATTCTCACATCATCGGTAACTGCCGCTGCAGTGGCCATTCGGAATGTGATGCCATCCTCGTTGGCAATGGAAAGGTCAATGCTGCTCCCGAGCTTTACGCCGGCGATATCAACGCTTCCCTAATTCACGAGGCTGCCATCGGAAAAATAGCCGGCGAACAAATTATCAAGCTCAAAACACTCGGTCTCACCGAGGAAGAAGCTGAAAGCAAAATCATTGAAGGCTTTCTGACTCCCGCCGAATAACTGAGGCTGAAAATAAAAAAATTAATTACAAAACTAATAATAATTGATAAATCGGATATACTACTTACAGCATTCATCCATGCGCCTGGTCAAAAAAGTTAGGTCAGGCACATGAATGAGCGTCACACTATCTATCGACAAGTAAAAGGAGGCCACAACATGCCGGATATTTCAGTTTTGGATTTACAGAATCTACGCCACTTAATTGGCGGCTACAGTACTACCCACTGCAAAATGCAGGATTATGCATCACAGACACAGGACACCGAAATCAAACAGCTCTTCCAAGATGCAGCCGAATCTGCCATGAAGAACAAACAAGATCTGATGAAATTTTTATAATTTAAGGAAGAAGAAAGGAACCCGCTCATGAACGAAAAAACGATGGTTGCCGACGCGCTTGTCGGCGTAAACGGAGAATTGAAAATGT
>CAZBRY010000119.1:7371-7579 GCA_964494285.1 uncultured Lachnospiraceae bacterium | reverse complement strand
CATCGAATCAATATTATCGATACTCCGGGTCACGTGGACTTCACAGTGGAAGTAGAGCGTTCCCTTCGTGTACTTGATGGAGCTGTAGGCGTGTTCTGCGCAAAAGGTGGTGTTGAGCCGCAGTCAGAAAATGTATGGCGGCAGGCTGATACCTATAATGTACCGAGAATGGCCTTCATTAACAAGATGGACATTTTAGGCGCTGATT
>CAZBRY010000119.1:1362-7361 GCA_964494285.1 uncultured Lachnospiraceae bacterium | reverse complement strand
ACAGATCAGGACGAGATTAGGTAAAAACACAATTTGTCTGCAATTGCCAATTGGTAAGGAAGACGCTTTTAAAGGTATTATTGATTTGTTTGAAATGGAAGCATATATCTACAACGATGATAAGGGAGACGACATCGTCGTTACGGCGATTCCGGACGACATGAAGGATGACGCGGAGCTTTATCATACGGAATTGGTAGAAAAGATTTGTGAACTGGATGACAATTTGATGATGCAGTATCTGGAGGGCGAGGAACCTTCCGTTCGAGAATTGAAGGCTGCGCTCAGAAAGGGTACCTGTGAATGTACGGCGATTCCCGTATGCTGCGGTACAGCCTACAGAAACAAGGGCGTTCAGAAGCTACTTGATGCGATTCTTGATTTTATGCCGGCACCCACGGACATTCCGTCCATTAAGGGTGTAGATTTGGAAGGTAATGAAATAGAGAGGCATTCTTCAGATGAAGAGCCATTCTCCGCACTTGCGTTCAAGATCATGACGGACCCGTTTGTCGGAAAGCTTGCATTTTTCAGAGTTTATTCAGGTACGATGAACTCCGGCTCTTACGTGCTCAATGCAACGAAGGGCAAGAAGGAGCGTGTCGGACGTATTTTACAGATGCATGCAAACCACAGAGCAGAGCTTGACAAGGTTTATTCAGGCGATATTGCGGCCGCAGTCGGCTTTAAGCTGACGACGACCGGTGATACGATCTGTGACGAGCAGCATCCGGTTATTTTAGAATCGATGGAATTCCCGGAGCCGGTTATTGAGCTTGCGATTGAGCCAAAGACGAAAGCCGGACAGGGCAAGCTGGGTGAATCCTTAGCGAAGCTTTCTGAAGAGGATCCGACGTTCCGTGCACATACGAATAAGGAGACCGGTCAGACGATCATTGCAGGTATGGGTGAGCTTCATCTGGAAATTATCGTAGACAGACTTCTTCGCGAGTTTAAGGTAGAGGCCAATGTCGGCGCTCCGCAGGTTGCTTATAAAGAAGCGATTACAAAGAATGTAGACGTGGACAGCAAGTACGCAAAGCAGTCCGGCGGTCGTGGACAGTACGGACACTGTAAGGTGAAGTTCGAGCCTATGGATGCGAACGGTGAAGAACTGTTCAAGTTTGACTCTGCCGTTGTCGGAGGTTCTATTCCGAAGGAATATATTCCGGCAGTAGGAGAGGGTATCGAGGAGGCAACAAAGGCCGGTATTCTTGGCGGCTTCCCGGTTGTCGGCGTGCATGCGACCGTATATGATGGTTCCTACCATGAGGTCGATTCCTCGGAAATGGCATTCCACATTGCGGGCTCCCTTGCTTTTAAGGAGGCAATGCAGAAGGCATCTCCGGTGCTGCTTGAACCGATCATGAAGGTTGAAGTGACAATGCCTGAGGAGTACATGGGTGATGTAATTGGTGATATCAATTCACGCCGTGGACGTATCGAGGGTATGGAGGATGTCGGAAACGGCAAGATCGTAAGAGGCTATGTACCGCTTTCGGAGATGTTCGGCTATGCGACGGATCTTCGTTCCAAAACGCAGGGTCGCGGCAACTATTCCATGTTCTTTGAAAAATATGAGCAGGTGCCGAAATCTGTTCAGGAAAAAGTGCTCGCAGTAAAGAATGCATAATTGCCTTGTAAAACAAAATTTCCCTTGAAAATTCTTTGGGAATGAAATATAATCATTAATAGCCGAGCGATTTTGCTCAAAAATAAAAACAATAGGAAACCTAAATAAAAGGAGGACTTTAGAAATGGCTAAAGCTAAGTTTGAAAGAAAAAAAACCCATTGCAATATTGGTACCATTGGTCACGTTGACCATGGCAAGACGACACTGACAGCAGCGATCACAAAGGTTCTTGCAGCGAGAGTTGCAGGTAACACTGCTACAGATTTCGATCATATCGATAAGGCTCCGGAAGAGAAGGAAAGAGGTATTACTATTTCCACTTCTCACGTAGAGTATGAGACCGACAAGAGACATTATGCACACGTTGACTGTCCGGGACATGCTGACTATGTAAAGAACATGATCACAGGTGCTGCACAGATGGATGGAGCAATCCTTGTTGTTGCTGCAACGGATGGTGTTATGGCTCAGACAAAGGAGCATATCCTTCTTTCTCGTCAGGTTGGTGTACCTTATATCGTTGTGTTCTTGAACAAGTGCGATATGGTAGATGATCCGGAGTTGATCGAGTTAGTAGAGATGGAAGTGACAGAGCAGCTTGAGGAATATGACTTTACAGATTGCCCAATTATTAAGGGTTCCGCATTGAAGGCTCTCGAAGATCCCGCAAGCGAGTGGGGCGACAAGGTTATGGAATTGATGGATACAGTTGATGCCTACATTCCTGATCCTGAGCGTGCTACAGATAAGCCGTTCTTAATGCCCGTCGAGGATGTATTTACGATCACAGGTCGTGGTACGGTTGCTACAGGTAGAGTAGAGCGTGGTGTTCTTCGCCTTTCAGAAGAAATCGAAATCATTGGTATTAAGGAAGAGACTCAGAAGTCTGTTGTTACAGGTATAGAGATGTTCCGTAAGCTTCTTGACGAGGCTCAGGCAGGTGACAACGTTGGTGTTCTTCTTCGTGGTATCCAGAGAACGGATATCGAAAGAGGACAGGTTCTTGCAAAGCCGGGTTCTGTTAAATGCCACAAGAAATTTACGGCTCAGGTTTACGTTTTGACAAAGGATGAAGGCGGACGTCATACACCTTTCTTCAATAACTACAGACCGCAGTTCTATTTCAGAACAACTGACGTAACAGGCGTTTGTGAATTACCTGCCGGCACAGAAATGTGCATGCCTGGCGACAATGTAGAAATGACGATCGAACTGATCCATCCGGTAGCCTGCGAGCAGGGTCTTACCTTCGCTATTCGTGAAGGCGGACGTACGGTAGGTTCAGGCCGTGTTGCTACGATCATTGAGTAATTAATTATTGTTATGATAGTAATGTACAAATTTTCCCCAGAGACTTGTGTTTCTGGGGATTTTTTGTTAGATAGGAGATTCCTCTGAATTTCCTATTATTTTGTTGAGATGAATGGATATATACGATAAAATAAGTGCAGAATAAAAAACTAATCTTAAAGAAGAAATGATGAAGTTTGGAGAATATTAAATGATGAAGTTTTTAATTGTAAATGGAAGTGCACATAAAGGGAATACATGGAAGTTGGTAGAACATATAAAAAAATTCATCCTATCTCAAGATGAAGAAATGGAATTGGAAGAGATACACTTGATAAAAGAAAATTTACCTTTTTGCTGTGGGTGCAGCAATTGCTTCAGGGCAGGACACGAAAAATGTCCTCATTATTCTATTGTGGGTAATATCATGCAGAAAATGGACAGTGCAGATGGAGTTGTTTTTGTATCAACAACATACAATCTGCGGGAAACGGCTCTTTTAAAGAATTTGTTTGACCATTTTTGCTATATGCTGCACAGGCCACATTTCTTTCAAAGTAAGGCAATGATAGTAACTACAACCGGGGGAGTCGGAGCAAGAGCAGCGGCAAAAAGCATTGCATCTTTTCTCAAAGGAATAGGCTTTAACAGGTGCTATTTGTTTTCAAAAGCGTCATTTAGCTGGAATGCCTACATGCCAGACGAGAGGACGATCAAATCCCTGGAACGGGTTGCAAAGCATTTTTATCTGGATGTTAAGTCCGGCAAACTATACAGTCCGTCGTGCATGGAGTTGATCCCTTATAATCTTTTTCGCGGACTGTCATTAGCCTATACCCCCGGTACTGAATATGAAACTGTGGACGGGGTGTATTGGACAGAAAAGAAAAGGCTGAAAGCGGTTTATGATCCTTCCGTAAATGTTACTTTTTATAAAAAACCAATAGGACACATCTTCTATGCAATAGGTAAAACGGCGGGAAAGATGAAGTCGATGCAGGTTACATACAAAAAATAATGATTGTAAAATTTTAATTCGAGGAAGACATGAGAAAACATTACATTGATAATCTGAGAAATATGACGATTCTTCTTCTGTTTCCAGTGCATACCTTTATGATTTGGAATGATTTTGGTTCAGGCTTCTATGTATGGTTGGGAGAGAATCGAATATTAAGTACATTAATCGTGTTGGTAAATCCATGGTTTATGCCTCTATTGTTTGTATTGGCAGGGATGAGTGCCCGGTATGCATTAGAAAAAAGAACAGTAAAAGAGTTTGTATTCCAGAGAATCGATAAATTGCTGATACCGTTTATTGCCGGAATATTGCTGTTCGTACCATTTCAAACATTGTATGCAAGAAAGTTTTTTGAACATTACCAGGGTGGAATTTTAGAGCAATGGAAATATTTTTTTACACACCTTACGGATTTTAGCGGTTATGATGGGGCATTTACACCAGGGCAACTATGGTTCATTCTGTTTCTCTTTTTAGTATCAATGATCGCATTGATTCTAGTTCAAGTTTTTCCGTATGAAAGAGCTGCCGCGAAAGTAGAGAAAATTCCTGTGTTTGGAGTATTGTTATTATTTATCCCAGTATGAGTTATGTATCATTTGGGTAATTTCGGAGGTTTTAGTATTGGAAAGAATTTGGCACTATACCTGATTGGATATTATATAGTAAGTAACGATGTGATTATGGAAAAGCTGGAAAGAAACATGAAATGGCTTGCAGGCTTGTGTGCAATGGGAACGATTGCGTTGGTGTCCTCTTTGTTGACCGGAGAGAAAACATTCAGTGATTTGAAAAAAATAACAGAGGCAACAGACGGAAATCTTGGCGCACAATTAAAGAAATTGGAAGAAGCGGGCTATGTGACGATTGTCAAGGCATTCGTAAATAACAAACCGAAATCGGCATGTGCGCTCACAGACTATGGAAAAGCACAGTTTAAAGAGTATGTGGAGCTGCTGGAGAGCCTGCTGAAAATGGGAACCGAGGAAACGAAAAACAAATAAGCTTTTTACGTGAAAAAGTTTGTAAAAATATTTACGGCGGCGGTTCCATTTTTACTTTCGAAATCAAGGGAGATGCAGAAAAGGCAAAGGTGTTCATAGATAATCTGGAGCTGTTTTCGCTGCTTGCGAACGTGGCGGACGTGAAATCCCTCGTCATTCATCCCGCGTCCACGACACACTCCCAGCTTAGCGGGGAGGAGTTTTTGGATCAGGGGATCCATCCTAACACGATCCGCCTGTCGATCGGTACGGAAAATATCGACGACATCCTTGAGGGTTTTGTTGTGCATAACGAGATGTATGATTCGATCAAATTCGTCATATATACCAAAAAAGGGCCTGTAACATTGACTTTCTTTGTGAAAAAAGGTATATTAATAGAATGGCGGATATCCCGCAGGATTAAGGGGTAAACGCACGGATTCATCATTTCAGGAAGGAGAAGAGAGGCACTGATGAAGAAATATATTTGTATGATTTGTGGTTACGTCTATGACGAGGCGTTGGGGATTCCGGAAAAAGGCATTGCGCCGGGAACCAAATGGGAAGACCTGCCCGAGAATTGGGTATGCCCACTGTGCGGAGCGGCAAAGGCAGACTTTCGGGAGCAGGAAGAAACTAAGACTGTGGCGGCGGCGCCTGTTGCAATGACGGAGGAAGAATTGGATTCCGAATTATCCTTTGCACAGATGAGCGCACTTTGTTCTAATTTCGCGAAGGGTTGTGAGAAACAGTATTTGGCAAGAGAATCGGAATTGTTTTTAAAGCTGGCTGATTATTATAATGCAAAAGCCGGGACCGTATGTGATCAGAGTATGGAGGATCTGCTGGAAAAGGTGAACCGTAATTTGGAGGAGGATTATCCGAATGCAAATGCGGCTGCCAATGCGGCGGGGGATCGAGGTGCTCTAAGAGCACTTGTATGGAGCGAAAAGGTTACGAGAATGCTCAACTCTTTCATGAGCAGATATGCGGAGGAAAAGGACAGTCTTTTAGAGAATACGAATGTATATGTTTTATTTGGCTCCAATACTTTAACTAAATTCATGT
>CAZBRY010000119.1:558-1352 GCA_964494285.1 uncultured Lachnospiraceae bacterium | reverse complement strand
AATTTGCGGCTTTGTTTATATCGGAGATGAGCCGCCGGCAATTTGTCCGGTATGCAAGGTTCCTAATAGAAAAATGACAAAGGTGGAAAGGGGGGTAGCGTGATGCATGCAGTAAGAAATATTGTACATTGCAGTAAGGATTGTCTTTGCCTGTATGTGTGCCCTACGGGAGCGACGGATACGGAGAACGGTCAGGTGGACGCTTCCAAATGCATTGGCTGCGGCGCTTGCGCAAACGCATGCCCGTCCCATGCGATTGTCATGGTTCCCGAGACATACCCGAAGCAGCAGGAAAAGACTTCATCCGTGATTCATGTAATGAGGAAGCTGGCGGACAGCAAGACAAAACAGGAGCAGATCGCAGCGGGCCTTGCTGAGACGGCTGAGACACCTGTTCAGAAGCAGCTTGCGGAAATTCTTGCGAAATCCAACCGGATTATGGCAGAAGATATTTTGCGGGAAGCCGGGTATATGCTCGCCCAAAGTAGGGAAGCAGGAGAATTTCTAACCTCGGTCAAGGACACGAAGGATCCCGCATTCCCGAAGGAAGCGGCGGAGGAGCTGATCGTTTTACTCAAACATAATCAAACAGAAAAGGAGAACAAGAAAATGGAGAAATGGCGCTGTACGGTATGCGGATACATACATGAGGGGGCAATGACTGATGATTTCACATGTCCGGTCTGTAAACAGCCCGCATCGAAATTCGAAAAGATTGAGAAGGCTCCGGTCGGCAACCGCTATGCGGGAACAAAGACGGAACAGAATTTGCAGGAGGCTTTTGCAGGCGAGAG
>CAZBRY010000119.1:0-548 GCA_964494285.1 uncultured Lachnospiraceae bacterium | reverse complement strand
AACATTGCGAGCCGTGAGGGCTATGATCAGTTGTCGGAGCTGTTTTTAAAGACGGCCAGAAATGAGCAGGAGCATGCGAGAGTATGGTTCCAGGAGCTGGGACATTTGGGAAAGACGGCGGCCAATCTGCTTGCCGCTGCAGAAGGTGAGAATTACGAATGGACGGATATGTATGCCCGCTTTGCTAAGGACGCGGATGCAGAGGGTTTTCCGGAGCTGGCGGAAAGGTTTAGAAAAGTGGCGGAAATTGAAAAAACACATGAGGAAAGATATCGTACTCTGTTGAAGAACGTCGAAATGCAGCAGGTATTCGAAAAGGGCGAGGAGTGTATTTGGGAGTGCCGTATCTGTGGTCATCTCGTTATGGGCAAAAAGGCTCCGGAGGTCTGTCCGGTCTGCAACATGAGCCGGTGTTTCTTTGAAGTAAGAAAAGAAAATTACTAAAAATACTGATCAATACTACAACGCGGCTGTTAAAACAGCCGCGTTGTCCCAGCTCTGAAAGGTAAATTTATTTATACCTGCCTTTTGATATAGCAAATCACTTT
>CAZBRY010000118.1:0-7598 GCA_964494285.1 uncultured Lachnospiraceae bacterium | reverse complement strand
CCCAAAACAAATTACTTCAAACTGTCCGAGGGACTGGATTTTGTATCAAACGACCAATATCCGACGGGTTACTATTTTGATAAACCGCAGGAACCCTCACAATTGGCCGCTTACTTAGATTTTATGAGAGGCCTTAAGAAAAAGAATTTTTGGATGATGGAGCTTCAAGCGGGAGCTACAGGAGGAAAATATATTGGGAAAACGCCGGAACCCGGACAGCTGAAGCTTTGGGCTCTTCAGTGTATTGCGCACGGTGCGGACACCATTGTTTTTTTCCGGTGGAGAACCTGCCTGTTTGGAACGGAGCAATATTGGCATGGGATTCTTCCCCATAACGGAATTCCGGGAAGAAGATATGAAGAATTAAAGGAAATGATGCAGCAGACGGGTAGGATTATGGAGGATATACAAGGAATTGTTCCCCGCAGTCAGGTGGCTTTGCTTTACGATTATGATGCCCAATGGGCTTTTCAAATTCAACCGCTTCATCCCGAGCTTGCTTATACGTCCCAGGTACTTGCATACTATAAAGGCTTTTTTGAAAAAGGGATTCCGGTTGATTTTATTTCCGATTCCGGAAACCTTGAAAATTATACTCTGGCAGTGGCACCGCTTGATTTGTTTATGACAGAACAAAAAGCAGACCAGTATAAAGATTATGTAAAAAGTGGAGGAACCCTGATTTTGACCATGCGTACAGGTGTCAAAGATGCCTGCAATGTTTGCCTGGATCAAGGAAGCCTTCCCTGTATGCTGGAGGAGTTGACCGGAGTAAGTGTAAAAGATTATGACTGTCTGATCTATGGAGAGAAAGCACCGGTCAAATGGATAGGAGATGATCTGCATGCAGAAAACAAGAAAGAACTGGCCGGATGTAAATGGGTGGATGTTTTGGAGGTAAATGAAGCTCAAAGTCTTGCGGTGTTTGAGACGGGTTTTTATCAGGAAAGAGCGGCTGTCACCTGCCATTCGTATGGAAAAGGAACTGTCTATTATGTAGCAACAGAGCCTGGGGAGGAACTTCTCTCAGTGCTGATTCACCACATTGGACAAAAAGGCAAGTGGCATGGCTGTTTTGGATTGAATCAGGAGGAAGGCGTGGAGCTGGCGGTTCGGCCGGGAAAGAAAAGAGATTATTTATTTGTTTTGAACCATACGAGGGAAGAAAAAGCCTTTCATGTCGATGAGGAATGGAAAAGTATTGAAGCCAATAAACGTATGAAAGAGTCAATGCTCATGCCTTATGAAAGTAAGATTTTCTATCGCGAAAAATAGAGCCTTGTAGTGCGGATTATATTATCGCTGAATTTTAATTCTTTTAATTCTTTTTAATTCTTCCAACGTTTCACAACGTTTTCCGTGAGCAATTATATTTTGCAAAAGAAAAATAGCGAATAAAGACAGCGAATAAAGCAGCGAATAAAGGATGAATAAAAACAGGAGGTGAGTTATGAAAAACCTGAAAATGAAATTTGCGCGGATGGAAAAGGATATTTCACAAATTGAATTGGCAAACCGTGTGGGTGTGACACGGCAGACGATAGGAATGATAGAGGCGGGGGATTATAACCCTACCCTGAAGCTGTGTATTTCCATCTGCAAAGAACTTGACAGGACATTGAATGATTTATTTTGGGAGGAAGAATTGAAATGAAAAAGGAATTGGATGAAAGACAGGAACAATTAATAAATAAAATAGGAACGAGAAGCTTCTACGTCATGTTTGGTGTGTGTTTGACGGTTATAATTGTGGAATTGTTTTGGAAAGGCAGCTTTGAAAATGTGTTTGGAGAGACCCTTGTATTTTTGACAGGAGGAATTGCCTGCTTGATCGGTAATATCAAAAATGGAATATGGACAAGGACAGGCGTAAAAATGTCAATTGCGCAGAACCTGCTGTTGAGCGTGATTTGTTCGGGATTTTTTTCAATACTTTATGCGGTGATACTTAGTAGAAAAGTCGGAGATTCCGTTTCTGTTGCGAGATTTGCGGTGTTTTTCTTTGCCGGGATCGCGGCTTTGTGTTTTATTTGTCTTTTGATTATGGGAAAGCTTGCCCAGAACAAAAAAGAAGATCAGGAGAACAAGTACTCAGAATAAAGGCATTCACCCATTAGCAGGGAACTATGAAAATTAAACGGCCGGTGCGTGGTAAAATAAATAAGGAAGAAAGTGACATTCAGGCAATGATAGATGCATAGACCGCAGAGGAAATTATACTTTGACAAACGGGTAGATTGCTGAAAAAAGAGAGAGATCTGAAATAGGGGAAGGAATTCCCTGCTTCGGATCTTTTTCTATTTACAAAGACGGAAAATAGAATGTATTTGTATACATATGCCAATGTAATTCGTTCCTACATTTTGCAACTCGATACAAATCATATTGAACATTTATCTCGATACGGCTATGATAACAAAAACAGGATTATATATGGAGAACTATAATTTCACAAAGAGCGCGCGGAGTGGAGAGGGATGTATGGAGCTTTTATTAAAAGAAAACGCACAAAAGGAGCTGACGGTCACGATCGAGTATCCCCGGTATGATGGCCGGGTTTCAAGGATCGTTAATGCGGTTAAGGCAGAAGAGAGCTGCTTGAGCGGGGAGGAGGACGGACGGCATTATAAGATTGCGGTTGCGGAAATATTTTATATAGAAAGTATTGAAAAGCGTACGTTTATTTATACCCGAAATAATATTTATAAGGTTACAAAACGCCTGCTGCAATTGGAAAAGGAACTGGAAAGATATTCATTTATAAGAGTGAGTAAAAACTGTTTGCTGAATGTAAATGCGCTTGAATGTGTAAAAACATTGGCGAACAGCAGATTGGAGGCTGAGCTTGTCAATGGAGAAAAGATCATCATTTCAAGAACTTATATCCCTGAAATAAGGAAAGCCGTTTTTAAGGAGGAACCGTAAAGTGAAAAAATATATACAAAGGTCATTATCGCTTGCCGCTATCATTATTTTCGTAGTTATGACTATTTCTTATTTTTGTTTTGATAACTCAGAAGAGACAGAGCTTTTATTCAGCATTATTCTCTTCAGTTTTCTTATTATGGGAAGTCACTATCTCGTTCTATATCTTTTAGGGGACTGGATTGTTTTGGAAATCATAGTGGAATATAGCTTGACTGAAATAATAGTCTTACTGACCGGAATATTTCAAAAATGGTTTGTTGCATCCAATTGGTGGATGTCTTTTGTATACATTACACCCGTTTTTATCATTGTATACACATTGGAAATCATACCTTTAAAAACTGAAATTAGAGAAATTAACGAAAAGCTTCGTGAAAGGAAAAATAAGAATGATGATGGGCAATAAGAAATCGAAGGAAGTATGGTATTTTTTCTTTTTTACATTATTGTGGACGTGGGGCTTCGGATTTTCACCCTTACTCTTTGACTTGACAGGGAGCAGTCTCGGGACGTTTCTTTTCTATTTTGGTGCAGGAGCTCCGTCTGTGCTTGGTTTATTTTTTGTATTTCGCACTTGTTCAGCAGAGGAAAGAAGAGACTATTTTCATAGGTGCTTTAGCTTGCGGCACATGGGATATCGGTGTGTGATCAGTTTGGTATGCTTTTTTACGCTGACAGCAATGATTGGGGTATCGATAGGCGTGAAAATTTTACATGCGCCTTTGCCCGAGATGGCTTTTGTAAAGCTGATCATGGAAAAGCCCTGGCTATTCCCGTTCATTATCATCATAAGCATTGTTTCGGGCCCATTAAATGAAGAATTTGGATGGCGCGGATATGCGCTTGATAAACTGCTGGACAAATATGGATTCTATGGGGCGTCCTTAATTTTAGGATTTATATGGGCAATTTGGCATTTGCCCTGGTATTTTATGCCGGGACAAGCGCAATATGACCTGCTGAGAAGTTCTTTTTGGGAGGCATTTCTATTTATTCCATCTACCATATTGCTCAGCTTTGTGGTGAGCTTTGTCTATATTCAAACAGAACGAAGCATTTTGGCGGGTGCGATGACCCATATGTTAAGCAATTTACTAACGAGCCAGCTGCTGGCGCCGTATTCGTCCGCGATCAGCACATCGATCAGATATGTGAGTATGCTGTTCTGCATGGTGATTATCATATATGCCACGGTTTCTAAGAAGTTTAAACAAAATTTGCAGGTGCAAATGGATCAAATTCGCGGCAATTGCGATGGCAGGACCGGCAGCTAAACAGCGGCCCGGTAGACTTCTACGATGTTTCCATCCGTATGGACAACCGTTCTTTTCTTTTGGCTTCCTTAAAGCGAAAACGATTCCCTGACCCACCTGCGGTTTTGAAGCGGACGTCCGTGACCAAAATAGATTTTCCTGTTTCCTAATTCGCTGATGCGCTTTGCGCTTGCAAGCATTTGCTCCCTGTTGTTATAAAGCCTCGATACGGTCGGATGAAGGATGTTCATGAGTGCGTCGCCGACAATTAACTTGTCGCCGTCCACATCTAATCCGATAGAACCGTCTGTGTGTCCGGGCAATTCTATAATGGAAGCATTAATGCCGTATTCCTTTAAACTGTCGCCCGATTTTAAATAAACGGTTGGTATAAATTCTGCAAAATGAGCCATTTCAAAGCTTTTCTGGGAGAGGATAAGAATCATTTTTCCTAAAAGAGTTTTTGCAAATAACGGCTGCCGCATATTATCCGGTATCAAATTTTTATCTTTTTCATGGATCGCTATCGGAACCTGTAAAGCTTCTGACAGAAAGGCCGCATTTTGACAATGATCCATGTGTCCGTGCGTAAGAACGATCAACCGGATGGGATAGGCTTTACAGGCTTTTAAAACCTTGTTTTTATAGTATTCGGTTCCGGTATCGACCAATATGGCACTGTTGCCGTCCGAAACAATGTAGCAGTTTACATTGCCGCATCTGATTCTATGTATTTCGCTCATCAAATATCTCCTTGTCAAAATCTGATCGTTTGTTTTTGATTATACTCCACCCCAAATAAGATCACAATAAAAATTCGAAAATGCATCCCATCCCGCCCAACAGGAATAGCAAAGAATGCAATAATAAATTGTATGAGATAGTCAAAAATGCTATAATGTCGTCAGACATGATAGCGCGCCGGTGAAGCAGAACAGACAGGGAGGGCACAAAATGGCTGATCACGTTAAGGAATTGACGGAGCTGCTGCTTAAAAAGGATAACAATGCCGCTTATCAGGCATTGAAGGAGCTGCAGGAAATGAGTGAGGAAACAAACGCGGTTTATGCGTATATGGATTTGTTTGCGGACATGATAGAAAGCGATAATTCCTATATCCGCACGCGGGGCCTGCTGTTGATTGCCGCTAATGCAAAATGGGATGTGGATAATAAAGTTGATGAGGTGATAGACCGGTATTTAGAGCATATTACCGATGTGAAGCCAATTACCTCGAGGCAGTGCGTGAAAGTGCTGCCCGTGATTGCAGAGTATAAACCGGAGCTGAGAGAGGACATCGCCGCCGCGCTGAAGCAGGCGGATCTTTCTTTTTACGCTGACAGTATGCGGCCATTAGTGATGAAAGATATAGAAGAGGCGCTGGAGAAAATCGCCGGAATGGAATAGGAATCAAAGGACATGTGGAATACCCTTAAAGAAAATGGATTGGAACTGGTATCGGATTATAAAGAAAATGAGGAGCTGAGAAATTCCCTTTTTGAGTTGGCGCAAAAGACATTTGGCATCGATTTTGAACCGTGGCGCCGGAATGGTTTTTGGGGCGAATGCTGTATTCCTTATTCGATTGCGCATGAGAAACGGATAGTGGCAAACGTATTTGTGAATCACATGCATTTCAGGATTGATGGAATGGAAAGGTATTTTATTCAGCTGGGAACCGTCATGACAGAGGAAGCGTACCGGGGCCGGGGCCTTATCAGGACGCTTGTGGAAAGGATTTTTGAGGAATATGAAGCGGGAGCGGATGGAATTTATCTGTTTGCCAACGATTCGGTGCTGGATTTTTATCCAAAATTCGGTTTTGAAAGGGCGCAGGAATACCAGTATTCCAAAGCAATATCCGGGATAAGGAAAAGGAGTGCGGTTAAGGTTTCTATGGAAACCTCAGTGGACTACGGCGATTTTGTAAAAAAGCTTGCGGCGTACAAGGCGAACGGCTCTTTTTGCATGGAGAAAAACAGCGGGCTGATCATGTTTTACCTGATTTCGCCCATGAAGGACTGCGTCTATTATATAGAAAAAGCGGATGCCTATGCGGTTGCCGAAATAAAAGGCGATACGCTGCTGCTTCATGAAATTTTTTCGAAAGAGGAAGCGGATATTGATGAGGTAGTTCGAGCATTTGGAGAAGGGGTTGCCCGCGTTGTCTTGGGCTTTTCTCCAAAGTGCAGAAACGAATTTGAAATTTCCGTATTGCAGGAAGAGGAAACGACATTATTCGTAAAAGGGAACGGATTTTCTGATTTTTCATTGGAAAAGAAACGCTTTCCAATTTTGTCGCACGCTTAAGGGATGTAGCGTTATTTTTTTGTTGAAAAAGTATTAAAGAAGTAGTATAATGAACTCATCTTGTGAACCATGGCTCACGTCATAAAAATAAATCTGATAAAATGGGTGAAACGATGTATAAAAAATTGAATGAGGATACGTTAAATACCATTCTTGAAACGGGAATTGATGAATTTGCCGATAACGGTCTGGACCGTGCCAATATCAATGTCATAGCGAAAAAATCCGGCGTCAGCGTAGGGGTGATCTATAAATATTACGGGGATAAGGACAATTTCTTTTTGGCATGTGTACGCCATAGCCTGAAGCTTCTGGAGCAGGTTTTAAGAGATACGGTTTCAGACGAGACAGATGTGATGACCTGCATCAGGCGGGTCGTTTATGCCTTGCTGGATCACTCCAGGAAACACAGCAACTATAATGTGATGTACAACGAGATCACATCGGGAAGCTGCAAGCGGTATGCTGCTGTTTTGGCTAAGGAAATAGAAACGCGTACTGCGCCCGTATATGAGCGGTTAATGGAAAATGCGAAGCGGTCGGGAGAGCTGAATAGTGACATGGATTCCCATATGCTCGCCTTCTTTTTCGACAACTTGCTCATGATGCTGCAATTTTCCTATAGCTGCGATTATTACAGAGAAAGAATGAAAATATTCTGTGGAGAAACTATTCTGGATCATGACGAAAAAGTAGCGGAAGAATTCATCAGGTTTATCGGAGCAGCATTGGGCAGCCGCAATAAACAGGGATGAAGCTTTGGAAAGGAGAATGCCTTGCTGTATGTAATCGCTTATGACCTTGGAACTACGGGAGTAAAAACTTGTCTATTCAGTATTGGTAAAACGCTAAAGCTAATCGCAAGCGCATATGGGGTATATGAATTATATATTATGGAGAACGGCGGGGCGGAACAGGACGCGGAGGAATGGTGGAGTGCGATGTGCGCTACCACACGTCAACTCTTTGAAAAAACGGACATCGAGCCGGAACAGATCGGAGGCATATCTTTTTGCTCCCAGATGCAGGGGCTGGTACTTGTGGATGACAAAGGAAATGCCCTCAGACGGCCGATGAGCTATATGGATCAAAGAGCAGCTTCGGAAA
>CAZBRY010000117.1:327-7641 GCA_964494285.1 uncultured Lachnospiraceae bacterium | reverse complement strand
CTTCATCTCTGCACTTGTTGCATCCAGCTCATCCAAGTCCAAATCAACCTTTATATGATCGTTCGGTTTTTGTTGGGACAAAAGAACAACCGTCTCAACATGTCTCGTAATCGGTCATAGGTTGTACGCCATGTCTTTCTCATCATCTGTTGGAAACTGCTGTACTGACCGAAGTTAACAGCCACACTATAACTTTGCTCAAATCCAACTTCAACAGGGTGATTGATGCGACGCATGGTTTTAACCTTATTATTAAAGTCAAGTCCGCCATACCTGTTATTTCCCGGCATTTGCCCATCACAGCCAGGATAAACGTAATCGATTGAGAGACCATCGATTTTTGTTTCAATATCTGTACGCACGGCATATCCATAATAAAGATAATTCAGTGTCTGATTCATCGGTTTACTCATACCGATTGCACCGATGGTATAGTTTCGATCTGTATTGTTCTCGGATTGCATGATATCAAGGGAACGCATAGTGATATCCGCCGCCCATCTTGATAATGCTGCTGTTTCTCCTGATGCAATATTTTGCATTGCAAAAAGGGGTAAGGCACTTGCGGTTTCAGCTCTCCAGAAGTATTCACAATCCAAATCTTTCCCCATAACCTGATCAGACGCAAATTCATTCTGTTTATACCAAACTCCCGGTGCAAAGCAATTATATTCATAAGTATGATCAGATTCCGTCATCACGAAAGATATCTTCGTGGAAAACCCTAGGTCATCTCCTGCTTTTTGTACGATTACCTTACGGCTCACTCTAAAACCGGAATCTGTAGCTATATAAATATCAATGAAGTCAAATTCTGACCCTGAAGGAACCGTGAGTGTCCCTTTTGCATAGATACCATCCTCATTTTCAATAATCTCACTGTAAATACTGTCATAAAACTCACTAATCGCAAGTACTGTTTTTACTGTCACAAAAATCGGTCTTCTATTGTAATAGAGTAGGTTATTGTTTTTATATACTTCAACACCACCCTCATGAAAACTCAGTTTATAATCTCCTGATATCAGCTTCATAATAATATCTCCATATCTGCGCTGCTGTTTCGTGTCTTGTTTGCAAGATTTTTCGCATATACAATTTTGTGTACACAGCGCTGGACACAAACTTGTTGAGTGAAAACCTTGTGTTAAGATCTTTTTCCTAAGATTTCAGCTCTATCAAAATTCTTTTCACACATATCTCATGAATTAATTAATTTCCCGTGCACCGTTCACACGTTCATGGTCAAATCCCCTATCTACGTACGTTTTAATGGGCTGAATTTCAAAATAGTACAATGCATTGGCTGATAAGTTTATGTTCAAATCAGTTGTATTGTCTGTTACCTCTAATCGTTTTGTACGGCATAAGGGGTGGGCACATTCTTTCAAAAGTTCCAGTTGATCTTTCGAAGGACTTGCCGGTGATCCCATGTCAATCCATGTCTTTAAAGGATTGCAGGTTGCTTCGTCGACTAATTTAGTGATTAGTAAATAAGTACCGTTGTTTAATTCAATCGATAAATCCAGAATAAGTTCATCTTCCTGTGCCACATCTTCTACCGGATTCCATGCAATACCCTTTATCACATTCTTTTCATCCTTGGTAATGACAAAATGCTCACTACGTGCAATTGCCTTCGATTCTAAATTTCGAAAGAAAGAAAAGGTCCAATAGGTTGGCTTGGGAATTGACCCATTCGTTAGTAAACCAAAACATCCGGAAAACGGAGTATAAGCTACTCCTGCCTCCTCAAAAACATCACCAAAGGTCCAATAAGAATAGGATGCGCTGGTATCACCCATTTCACTCAATAATCTTGCCACATACGCGGCATTCAGATTGGTATCATGAATCGGGTTAAGCGGAGTGTAGGAGGTATTAAATTCTGTGATATGCATCTCCATTCCTCTGTACTCAGGAAAACTGTCAATAATATCACGACTTACCTTTAGCTCTGTTAAAAATACTTCCGGAGTTCGTAATTGTTGATAAGCATAGTGACCACACATATCCGGAGCTTCCGTTGCATAGGCATGTCTGGTTACAAAGTCCAGTGGAGATTTATTCGCAGAACAATATTCAAGAAAACACTTTAACCAACGTTCATCGTCTACACCGCATATAGCAGGCCCGCCAACACGGATTCTTGAATCACATTCCTTCACCGCTTTGCTGCTCACTTCATATAATTTAAAATACTCCTCCATGTCAGCATCTTTCCAAAATCCGGGAAGGTTGGGTTCATTCCAAACTTCGAAGGGCCAAGTGACAACCTCCTCCCTACCATAACGATCTATCCAGTGATTAACGGTAGCGGTTACTAAGTCAGACCATTTTTGATAATCAGTCGGTGGAGTAACATTACCCTTCCAATAAAACACTGTCTGACTTCCCGATGCTAATTTCTCCGGCATAAATCCTAATTCCACAAAGGGTTTTAAACCCATGGATAAATAATCATCAAATACCATATCAAGATAAGTAAAATTATACTCGACCTTCTCTACTCCATCCTCTTCATAAGTATGAAAAATTGCCATATCATCGCAGAATAAGCCGTGTCCGCGTATATAGGAAAATTTAATCTCATCTTGAACCTTTTTCAACTGATTATGGTATTCATGACGTAACGCAAGATTCATACGACCGGTCCCGATGCAAAATGTCGCATTGTTGTTAAATAAAGCACGCTCGCTTTGCTTGATTATATAAGAAAAATTCTGTTTCATTAATATCACACCTCGTTTATATAGTATTCGTTCACATATATTTGGACTGTAATACAAGTAAGCTGACACCTTTCAATCTTGCACAGCATGCTTTGTACGATTACGGATTATTAAGCAATATTACTTAAGTATGTTATAAGTGATTTATAACTTCAACATCTCTTCTTCTCCTGCAGCTAAAGACACTTTTATTTTTTTATTCTGATATAATACATCAGCCCGGAAATCCTGTTTTGCTTTCAAGGAACATTTTAAAAGATGCCCCTCACTCCATTCCAGATCGATTTCCGCACCACCGCGAACACATAATCCTTTCATCTTTCCATCTTTCCATTCTTTGGGCAATGCAGGTAAGAGTACAATTCTTCGGGGTGTACTTTGTACCAGCATCTCAGCAATACCTGCAGTAGCACCAAAATTACCATCGATTTGAAAGGGTGGATGATTGTCGAACATATTAGGTAACGTGGATTTAGCGAATAGCTGTTCCAGATTGTAGTAGGCTTTTTCTCCATCCCATAATTTGGCATATAGATTAATAATCCAGGCTCGACTCCAACCGGTATGTCCTCCACCATTAGCTAATCTTTTCTCCAGAGTCAGTTTAGCAGCCTTTGCAAAATCCGGAGTATCCACCATATTGATCTGTGAGGAGGGATGAAGCGCATATAAATGGGAGATATGTCTATGTCCCGGTTCAAGCTCATCGTAATCCTGTGCCCATTCCATAATATTGCCTTGTTTTCCAATCTGTATGGGTACCAGTTTCTCCATTGCCTCTTTGATTTGTATTGTCAACTCATCCTGAACATCTAAAATCTCTGCTGCTTTCAAGCATTGATCAAATAGGTCCCTGAGAATCTGGTTATCCATAGCTGCTCCTATGGTTACCGCTCCGGAAACTCCGCTTGGAAGAATATAAGTATTTTCCGGTGATACGGATGGACAAGTCTTGAGATATCCTTGATCTTCAATTAAATAATCAAGAAAGAACAAGGCTGCTTCTCTCATAATCGGGAAGGCTTCCTCCAAAAATTGTCGATCCTTTGTAAACTCATAATGTGTCCACTGATGTGTGCAAAGCCATGCTGCGCCCATTACCCAATAGGACGCCGGTATCCAGTGGTCCTGTACAGCCGTATCTCCCCAAATATCAGTATTGTGATGCGCTACAAAGCCTCGACAATGATACATGATCTTCGCCGTCCTTTGACCGTTTGGAACCATTCTTTTGATTAAATCGAATAGAGGTATATGACATTCTGACAGATTACACACCTCAGCCGGCCAGTAATTCATCTGAGTATTAATATTAATTGTATACTTAGAATCCCAAGCAGGACTCATATCTTTATTCCAAATTCCTTGTAAATTAGCGGGAAGAGTACCTTCTCTGCTGCAAGCGATCAAAAGATAACGACCGAAATCAAAGTATAATTTAGCTATCCCCTTGTCTACTTCACCATTCTTTGCATTGCTTAATCGTTCGTCCGTTGTCAGCTTTTCAAAAGCTTCTGTTCCGCCCAATTCAAATACAACTCTGTCATATAAGCTCTTATAATCAGAAATATGTCGGTTTTTGAGCTCTTCATAGGAATAAGCAGAAGCGTCGGATAAAATTTGACCCAATTGCTCACGGACATTCTGATAACGGAAAGTAGTCCCTGCGGTAAATAATAGTGTTACAGCATCGGCATTGTTAACAATAAGGTGTTCACCAATTACTTCACAGCTTCCGCCCTCTGTTACTGCCTTCAGCATCATTGCAAATTCAATTCCACCCTGTCCAAGATTTCCGTCAAGCATTATGGTGTCCCTAGCTACTCCCAATACCTGATCATAAAACCGTTCTCTTGTGAGTAAAGCAGAGAACGATATTTTACTGTTAGCGTCAGACGTAATACGCACTACCATAACATCATCAGCTGCAGATAAAAATGTTTCTCTTTGATAGACACTATTTCCCACATTAACTTGCAGGGTATGAATTGCATCATCAAGAGATAAACTGCGTACATAGTCACTTTGATTATCATTCATACCTTTAAATTTGATCCATAGATCTCCAAGAGACTGATAAGGCCTCTGACTCTGAGGTATACCTGATAAAGCATAAATCATTAACTCTTCTGCCTCAGGGATCTTGCCACTCATAATAAGCTCTCTGATTTTCGGCAAATTATTTAGCGCATCCGGATTATTACGATCTATTTTACTTCCATACCATACGCTGTCCTCATTCAATTGTATATGCTCAGTTTCCACAGAGCCAAACACCATTGCACCCATACGCCCGTTGCCAATCGGCAAAGCTTCTTCCCAACTGACAGCTGGCGTATGATACCATAATTTGCCCATAAAACTCTTCTCCTTTGAAAATTTTAGATTAGCCAGTATAGCATCTCAAAATGCAGTATATAGTTTCATTAAGAACACCATACCAGCTGATATCTTATTCCACTATAAATTTATTTACTTCCTGAACCAGAATATCTGAGTTCTGATTTAATATTTCAGCCGTCATGTTCAATCCTTCAACTGCTTCCAGCTGTTGCGTTGAGGTATTACTTACTGTATTTAATGATGCGGCAATCTCTTCTAATACTGCAGATATATTTTCAATGGCTCCAAGTGTATTAACCCTCGATTCCTCCATATTACCTACATTCTGCGTAATGTGATTTAAGTAAACCATCAAATTCTCAACACTACTATTGATACTCCTAAAGGAATCTGTAGTATTCTTAACAGCCGTACCCTGTAGCGTAAGAACATTTTCTGCTTTTCTCGCTGTCTCGACAGCTTTCTTCGTATCTCCTTGAATACTTTCTATGATCTTTCTGATTTCATTCGCTGAATCCTGTGATTGTTCCGCTAACTTTCTGATTTCACTGGCCACAACCGAAAATCCTTTTCCGGATTCACCGGCCCTTGCTGCTTCAATGGATGCATTGAGAGAAAGAAGATTAGTCTGATTGGCTATTTCATTAATTACTTTTACAATGTTACTGATTGATAAGGATTTATGATCTAATTGTTCAATATCATTAATAATATCTGTTGCTATCTCTATGGTTGACTGTGTCTGATTATTTAATGCTTCCGTTACATCAGTTCCTTCTTGAATTTTAACTCTTGTTGCATCTGCGATCTGACCGATTTCCAGGGTGTTGTCTCCCACCAGTTTTATCTTTTGAGACAGGTTATCCATTTGCATCAGACATTCTTCCGAATCCTTTGCCTGCTGAGATATTCCCTGTTCAATTTCATACATAGCTGTTGATATATTCTTAGCCGATTCAACAAACTTCTCAGATGAATTCGATACACTTATCGAAGAAGTCGATACTTCGCCGCTCAAATTGTTCACTTGCTTGATCAGTTCCTTCATTTTAGTAAAAGTATGTTGTATTTCTTCGATTAATACACGGAATTCGTCTTTCCGTTTTGAATTAAACTGAACTGTCAAATCCCCGTTTGCCGCTTTTTTTAATGGAAGTATGATGCCTTTGATTGTTTTATCAATACCTTGGGTTATTAACAGGACAGTTAAACCTGCCAGGATAATTGCGATGGTTACCACCACAATTGTAACATTCTGAATTTTGACAGCCTGCTCCGTGATTGTATCCTTTGGCATCAACGCACAGATCATCGCACCGGTAGTTCCAATCTTCGAATTCATAAAAAGATATTCTTCACCTTTATATTTCACATATTTTGCTTCACTGGAATTCTCTGAAGCAAATGCCGTCTTGAAGAATTCTTGATCCGTAAATACTGCCTCTAAACCTTCTTCCCGATCTACCTCGGTAATTTCTTTGCCATCTGCAGTAACAAGAGCAAGATAACCGGATTTGTCAAATTCCAAGCCCATTAATATGTCTTTTACTGTCTCTGAATCAACATCAATCACAAGACAGCCGGTTGATTTGGATAAATTTCTTATAAGCCTTAGCGAATAATCATTTGAACTCGTTGCCAATTTCTCATCCAGATAATCATTAGTTGCGGTCCAAAGCTCTTTCATTCTGTTTTCTTTCAGTTGAACACCCAGATCGGTTTGAGAAAAACCTTCTAAGAAATCGTCACTTATTGCTGTTCTATTGGTTGTAATCGATGTTACTTTATCCGATATAATATAGATATTACCGACAAACTCATCTGATATTTGCTTGGCCGAAAGCATACCTGAAATGGATTTATATGCCGTATTATAACCCACTTTATCATTAGTAAATAAATTATTAAAATATTTTGATATGGTATCATCATTGGCATATTGCAAGCTGGACGCCACTACAGATTCCAACCCAAAGCGCAGGTATTCACCCGTCATATTAATTGATTGCAAGGATGATTTTTCATAATTCTTTTTAATGCTGTCAGATGCTACACTAAAAGATATAATACCCAATATTATGATAAAAGCGATAGGAACCATAAAAGATGCGATCAACCTAAATCGTAATGTTTCTCGCATATGAAAGATATGCATGATATGAAAACTCTTTTTTTGTTTATTGCCTTTGATATTCCTATCCGTGTTGGTAAACTCTTTTTTTGCTTTTTTAGGAATGTG
>CAZBRY010000117.1:0-317 GCA_964494285.1 uncultured Lachnospiraceae bacterium | reverse complement strand
CACAACAGCAGTCGTCGTAACAATCACAGTCATCATACTGTTCATCAGCGCTGCCGTAGCCGTTGTTATTACCATTAAAACTTCCAAGTACCACTCTTTTCTTAGGTGATATTAACATACCGATTACAAGTCCAAATAGTATGAAAACTGCTAATGTTAAGAAGTATTCCTTTTTTTTCATTGTTTTCATTTCTTCCATTACTTCTTGTATCGTATTCCATTTTTCCAACATTTTATTCATATCGTTTCCTCCTTAATTGGGTTGGTAGTGTCAAGTCTGACACCCCTCTTTTCTTTTAAAACCTTTATATATCAAG
>CAZBRY010000116.1:0-7665 GCA_964494285.1 uncultured Lachnospiraceae bacterium | reverse complement strand
TACTTTTGCTTTCACTATATATTTGGGTTGAAAAAAGCCTAATTGCTAAATCTAACCTAAAAAAATTGCAAAAAATTCCCTTAAGAACTTTTTCGTTCTTAAGGGAATTCTATTAACTAAGTACCATAATCCGTGAAACTCATTTACGAAATAATTGTTTGAACTATTGTGTTGAAAATGTTCGGATAAGAGAATATAATTGTAGAGACATGTTGTTGATTTTATGGAGGATAGAGCATGGATTATTTAACAACAGCAGAATTTGCAGAAAAGTGGGGAATCTCACAGAGACGAGTAGGTATTTACTGCAAAGAAGGTAGACTTGATGGTGCGATGATTAAAGGAAAGATTTGGCTGACACCATCTGATTCTAAGAAACCGGAAGATCCGCGCAAAAATAAAAAAAAGCTGATTAGTTAAGCACGAAAAGATAGAGAGAAGGTGAGATATTGGCTGATTTTTTAATAGACGAAAAATACTATAATTCTCTTGATATAGAAGGTTTTTTACGCATGATGAAAGATCCTTCGTATTGCTATAAGTTTTATTGGCTTGAGGCAATCGTTCAACTAATATCAGAGGATAAAACGCAGGTAACATATGATGAAATTATAAATGAAATGATTTCAAATGCTTGGTATTCAGTTCTGGAGTTTCACCTTCATTTGAGCGGGTTGTTTGGCGATGGGCTTATAAAAGATAATCTTGAGAAGGCAGTTCTCAGACTTCGCGAGTTGAGTAGCTTACCTAATAATGCAAGCAAGGTAGAGATAAAGAATATACTGGCTGAGTATGGCCAAGATAAGGATCTTCGAAAATACAAAATGGAACTTACGAAGAATGTTCCATATAAAGCATTATCAGGTTTTGCTAATCGTGGAGCAGAGAAAATTGACCTAAATAGTAGTGCGGGAAGAATGATGGCTTACTATAACAGATTAAGCCAATCAGAAATTCTCTTGCCCTACATATTCAATGATGATAGCGGATTGAATAGAGTTATTATCTTTAATGATGGATGGATCCAGATGATTCAGGATAATACTGTGACTATATTAGGTTGGATTCAGTTAGAGAAGATTAAGTGGCTTCAAAATAACAATCTGGAAGTGCCAGGACTTGTATATAAAATGGCACCAATGGATGAGAAGATGCGTAAACTCAATAATGTTAGAAAATTGTGGGAAGCTGTTCTTGATATCCAGCCAGTTGTTGATGTTTTTAAGGATGAAGCGATAGATAGAAGTAATTATGATGTTGATCATTTTATTCCGTGGTCATTTGTAATGAATGATGAACTTTGGAATCTGATGCCAATGGATTCTTCTTGGAATTCAAAGAAGAGCAATAAGCTTCCACAGTGGGATTTATTCTTCGGAAAATTTGCTGATAATCAATATGTTTTATATGAATTGTTGTATTCTAAGCCGGGTATACACAAGCTGTATGAAGCCTGTTATAGAGATAATCTGCATTCTATTTGGGCAAATCAAGAGTTATACAGAAAAGGAAACTCAAGTGAAGAGTTTCATGTGATATTGGAGAAGAATATGCGTCCAGTCTATGACTCTGCCAAGAGGCAGGGCTATGAAATCTGGAACATTGCATAGGGGGACTACGATGAAGGTACATAATAAGTTAGTCAGAGATAAAATACCAGAAATAATTGAGGCTGCAGGAAAGACCTGTGCAACTCATATTCTTACAGATGAGGAATACATTGCAGAACTTGAAACGAAGCTTAATGAAGAAGTGGCTGAGTATCAGGCTGACAAGACTCTTGAAGAAATGGTAGACGTTCTCGAAGTGTTACAAGCGCTGTGTGTTGCAAGAGGATATACATTAGATGAACTGGAAGCAATGAGAGAGAAAAAGGCCAGTAAACGCGGCAGCTTTGCTGAAAAAATATTCTTAGAATATGTGGAGTAGGAGGGGAAGAATATGCATCAAAAGAAAATAGATGAGATTAATAGCGGATTGCAGACGGCTTTTATTGACAGTTCATTCAATTCTAATCTTGCCTACAGACCACAATTTATTACAAATGATTATAAACGTGGAGTAAAGGTGCTAACCCATATTGAAAATGAGTTAATGCATTGTGATGAGTTTTCTATAAGTGTAGCATTTATTAATCGAAGTGGATTTGTCGAGCTTTCGGAAACTCTTAGGGAACTGGAACAAAGAGGTGTCAAAGGAAGAATTTTGACAACGGATTACTTATGCTTTAGCGATCCTTATGGGTTAGATAGATTGGCTGCGTTGAAAAATATCGAACTCAAGATGTACCATGTTGATGATGCGGGTGTTGGATTTCATACAAAAGGATATTTGTTTAAAGAAAGTGGAATTTACAGAATAATTATTGGTAGCTCCAACATGACGCAAACAGCGCTCTCAACTAACATGGAATGGAATACGCAGTTGGTAAGCACTGAACAAGGTGCTATGGCACAGTCAATTGTGAGTGAGTTTGAAAAGCTTTGGGCGGATGAAGCGTCAAGGCCATATGATGAATTTATAGAGGCGTATAGAGAAAAGTATAACAGAAAAAAGCAGATAGATAGATTGATCCGTGAGCAGCATAAAATTGCCCTTCAGGAAGAGATCGTTGATTATGATACATACAAATTAAAGCCAAATAAGATGCAGGAGGAGTTTATCTGTAATATCCATGATCTTATAGAGCGTGGCGCGGAAAGGGCATTGCTAATAAGTGCGACAGGTACCGGAAAAACATATGCATCCGCATTTGCTTTAAAAAATGAAAAGCCTAAGAAGGCTCTCTTTATCGTGCATCGTGAGTTGATTGCCAGACAAGCGATAAAAAGTTATAGAAAAGTATTCGGAAACACTAAGAAATTAGCTTTGCTGTCCGGAAATTCAAAAGAATATGAGGCTGATATCTTGTTTGCGACTATGTCAATGATGGCCAAACAGGAAACATTGGAAAGATACAAATCGGAAGAATTTGACTGGATCTGCATCGACGAAGTGCATCGAGCAGGTTCAGAAAGCTATCAAAGAATCATGAATTATTTTAATCCGGGATTCTGGCTTGGTATGACTGCTAGCCCAGAAAGAACAGATGGATTTGATATATTCAATTTGTTTGATCATAACATTGCATACGAGATTAGATTGCAACATGCCTTAAAAGAGGACTTGCTTTGTCCATTCCATTATTTCGGAGTTACGGATATTGAAATCAATGGTGAGATAATGGATGATAAGACAGGGATGAGGAACTTCTCTTATTTGGTATCCGATAAGCGGGTTCAATATATTTTAGAACAAGCAAATTACTTTGGGCACAGCGGAGAAAGATTAAAAGGACTTGTCTTTTGTAGTGGCAAGGAGGAAGCCAAGGAACTTTCTTCTAAGTTTAACGCAAGGGGATATTATACCACCGTGTTAGCGGGTGATGATTCTGAAAAGCAAAGAGAAGCGTGCATTGAGCTTCTTACAAAAGATATTTCAGAGGAGGAACAACGAATCCACCAAGAAAATATAAGTAATTCTGTTCCATACAATCAGGAGGAAATGCCTTATTTAGATTACATATTTACGATTGATATTTTTAATGAAGGTGTTGATATTCCGGAGATTAATCAGGTATTAATGCTTAGACCTACAGAATCTCCAATTGTATTTGTCCAGCAATTGGGACGTGGACTAAGAAAAGCAGACGATAAGGAATATGTTGTAATTATTGATTTCATCGGAAATTATACGAACAACTACATGATCCCAATTGCACTTTCCGGGGACAGAAGCTATAACAAGGATTCCATTAGAAGATATGTTTCTGAAGGCACAAGGATCATTCCTGGAGCTTCCACAATTCATTTTGATGAGATCTCCAGAAAAAGAATTTTTCAATCCATTGATAGTGCAAGAATGAATGATGTGAAATTATTGAAGGAATCCTATGAGCAGCTGAGGTATCGAATTGGTCGTATCCCGACTGTTCTTGATTTCAAGAAATATGGATCGATTGATGTAAGCAAGTATTTTGCAAAATTTGGTTCCTATTATTCTTTTTTAGTTAAGTATTACGGGGATGAGTATAATAGTAGATTTAATTCTGCCGAGGAGAGTATCATAGAATTTATTTCAAAAAAAGTGACTAATATGAAGCGAATTCACGAGTTGGCATTACTTCAGCATTTATTACGACAGGATAGAAGAATTCTTACCTATTATGAGAAGATTTTAAATGATGTATATCACACTAAATTGACAGGTCGTTTAGAGGAGTCTGTCGTTAGAAATCTTACAAATGAATTTCCAAAGGAAGAAGAGCGCAAGAAATATAAGGATTGTATTCTTATTCAAAAAACAGAGGATGGTTATCAAATTGAGGAAAAATTTCGTAGATTATTGGCTGCTAATCCAGAATTTTCAAAGATGCTAGATGAGCTGATTAAATATGGAATAGAGAATTATTTGGAAAACTATTCTGATTTATACAAAGATACCAATTTCCAGCTGTATCAAAAGTATACATACGAGGATGTTTGTCGTTTGTTAAACTGGCAGAAAAACATGAATGCGCAGAATATTGGTGGTTACTTTTACGATTCGGAGACAAAAACACTTCCGGTATTTATAAACTATGATAAGGCAGAGGATGCAATCGCATACGAGGATAGATTCGTGACGCAGGAGCACTTGATAGCTTTGTCGAAGCATCCAAGAAAAGTTGATTCAAGCGATGCGGATCATTTCTTTAAGCGAAAGGAAGCGGACAAGGATAATAAAATATTGCTCTTTGTAAGAAAAAATAAAGATGACAAAGAAGCAAAGGAGTTCTATTTCCTTGGTGAAGTGTTTGCACAAGGAGAGCCAAATTCAATCAAGATGGATAAAACTGGGGATGACGCATTTGAAATCAACTACAAGTTGGATGTACCGGTGAGAGACGATATTTACGAATATATAGTAAGTGAGGCATAAGGCATGAAGACAATAAGAGTTGTAGCGGCAGTTATCACGGCAAAAAATGAAAAGGGAGATTCCATTATTTTTGCAACACAGCGTGGCTATGGAGATTTAAAAGGTGGCTGGGAGTTTCCTGGGGGAAAAATTGAAGAATGGGAGACTCCACAGGAGGCTTTAAAAAGAGAAATCTTAGAAGAATTGGACACAGAAATCTCGGTTGGAGAATTGATTGATACGATTGAGTATGATTATCCAACATTTCATTTATCAATGGATTGTTTCTGGTGTGAGGTTGTTAAAGGTGATTTAGTTCTGAAAGAGCATGAAGCAGCAAGATGGTTGGATGAGGAGTCTCTTGATGAGGTGGAATGGTTGCCAGCAGATGTTACGCTGATTAGGGTAATAAAAAAGATTTGCAATAAAAGGGAGGGTAAAGCTACATGAACCCAGATTGTCGAGAAGAATTATTCAAAAAGAATGGAGAACATGCTGCCAATGCATGTACGGAAGATGTTGAATACCTTCCTGATTGAAAGTGCAACATTAGATACTCTTGCAAAGCTTTATTGTTTATAACGAGAGAGAAACGTCCTATATTTCAGAACTGATCAAGAAAATGAAGGAAACAAAAACAAACATGTAATTGTATGGCGGAGGCCATATATCTATGTCTCTTCTTAGAAAGCGCACCTATGGATGAGCAATCATCCGTCAGAAACAAATCAAACGATACCATCAACGTCATTATTAAAAGCTATATGGGAGTGTTATCTGTATTTATTAAGTAGTTAAGATTTTCATTTCATGTGTTATCCCGTTGTACGTTGAATATCCTGACCAAGCAATAAGAATAGAAATGGTTCAGTGGGAGGGAAAAGAATTTGTTATTATAAATTCATCAACCAAATGGGAGGATTATTTTTATGAAAATCAAAGGAACTACGGCTCTTTTTCTTTCTCTGCTGATGTTGAGCGGAGTGCTGACGGCTTGCGGGAGCGTGGAATCTGCAGATGGAAATTTTGCGAACCACGAATCTGAAAGTGTTAGCGTTAGTACAGATGATACGGATGTGGCCACACCCGAATCAAATCCAACGGGGGCAACGGGGGCGGTTTATTATCTAAATTTCAAACCAGAGCAAGAAGCAGAATGGAAGGACTTAGCCGAAACCTATAAAAAACAAACAGGAACAGAAGTGACAGTTGTGACAGCAGCATCGGGTCAATATGAAGTGACCTTAAGGTCGGAAATTGAAAAGACAGAAGCGCCTACGCTGTTTCAAATAAATGGACCGGTAGGATTGGCGCGTTGGGGAAATTACTGTTATGATCTTTCGGATACATTGATCTTGGATGAACTTACGTCCGATGAATTTGCCCTTAAAAATAATAATGAGATTGCGGGTGTGGGTTATGTAAGGGGCAGAAAATTAGCATTGAGTTTGCACGCACTACAGGCAAGTGATTTACGTGTTATTGATGTGGCCAGAGAGTTTGGATTTGAACATGAACAGTCCTATGCAAGGGCTTTTAAAAGTGAATATGGATGCTCTCCTGGAGAAGCGCGCAGACAAAAGAAGATATTGGCGGTAAGAATGCCGATTGTTCCAAGCGACTATTCACAGATTGAGGACGGCATTTTATGCAAGCCTGAGATTGTAGTTTTTCCTGAAATGTATATCATAGGGCGCTCTTATGGTCTTGCGAATTTTACAACGGAAAAGGATGAGCAATCATCCGTCGAAATCGAATCATAACGATACCATCAACGCCATTATGGAAAGCTATATAGGAGCGTTTATCTGATTTTCGTGAAATGTACTCAAAATCCCCGTAAAAGTTTGTGAACTATTTGTCCTCGAATCTTTCACTTCATTTATTGACATTATAAAAGTTTACTTTATAATTTAAGTAAATTAATCTTTTTTTAAAGCGAATGGGTTAAATAACCACTAAAAAGCGGAGGGGAAGGGTATTATAATGGCAAAAGCGGTGAAGCTGGCAGACATTGCGGAAATTATGAAGGTCAGTAAGGTCACGGTTTCCAAGGCACTGTCAGATCAAAAGGGTGTCAGTGAGGAAACGCGTAAAAAAATTAAAAAGCTGGCTCGGGAAATGGGATATCAATCCCCTTCTGCGGAAAAGCTGTCAAAGGCGAGAAAGAGCTATAATATAGGGGTATTGGTTTCGGAGAGGTATTTTGATCAATATGAATCCTTTTATTGGCAGATGTATCAGGCGGTGGCGACTAAGGCGGTTTCTAAGGGATGCTTTACCATGCTTGAAGTGCTGAGTGGAGAAAACGAACAGAAGCTGGAGCTTCCAAAGCTTTTGCAGGAGGATAAGGTTGATGGACTGATTATGATTGGACTGCTAAAGGAAGACTACTTAGGCATGATGGAGCAAAGAAGCAAGGTTCCGTTTGTCTGTCTTGATTTTTATGACCGGAAGCATGGATGCGATGCCGTCATTACAGATAATTATTATGGGATGTATAAGCTGACGGATTATTTATTTGAGATGGGGCATGTAGAAATTGCCTATGTAGGCACCCTGCTTTATACCGGCAGTATTACGGATCGTTTTTTTGGATACTCCAGAGCCCTTTTAGAACATGGACAGAAGGTAAGAGAGGAATGGATACTAGATGACAGAGATTTAGAAGACGGGCAAAGAAATCCGGATTTTACTTTCCGATTCCCTGAAAAAATGCCCACCGCC
>CAZBRY010000115.1:0-7726 GCA_964494285.1 uncultured Lachnospiraceae bacterium | reverse complement strand
TAATGTTGTCTCTCATATCAGCAATCTTTCCGCAAGTGCACAGGAAAATGCTGCCACCACAGAAGAAACCTCCGCAGGCTCCGAAGAGATCCTCGCTTCAATGGTTTCTATTGCAGAGGTCAGCAATCAGGTGAATAGCCGCATCAAAGATCTGCAGGAGCTGGTTGCCGGATTTAAAATAGAGGCGGAATAGACGTTACTTCCCTTCTAAAAAATGCGTAAATCCAAATTGGATTTACGCATTTTTTAACAATTCTTATAACTTAAACCAGATGTCCCGTGAATTCATTTACCATTTTAATATTTTTTGTGACATATCCCACCTGCTGCGATAAGTGAGATTTTAATCCGGCACCCACAGCACTATCCATTCATCGTTGAGGACATCGTATTCATAAATCGTCGGAAATGGCATAGTGAATTTCTGTGACAAATTGATCTGCATGATTTGTGCCAAGGTTAATTAGGCGGCAATCCCAACCGTTGATATTGACGTATTCTCCGGTGTCCAGCAAAGTCATGCCGTACACTTCAACTTTTTCCCGCACCTCGAAGAGCGTGGATATAACATAATCGGAATAGTCATAATTGCCGCCGAAGGGATTGTACCCCAGCATAAATTCCAGTTCCATCATGAGTACCTTTCCGTCCCAATGCAAATGATCTTCATCGCCATACCAAAGGTTAAGTCCAATCAAATTGCTTACTTCGGCAAAATATGTACCGTGTATTTCTTTTGGCTCGCCATTTATATTGGATGAGGAATCAAGATACAAATCAAAGTCCATCATACCGGGTCTTCTGCCTGTATTTTCGGCAATTACCAAGTCAAAGGTTCCCGTATATCTTGCTGGATTTCCTTCCTCCATCCAGCTCTTTTCAAAAACGACTGTGCCGTCTTCAAAAAAGGTTAGCACACCGTAATAGCCGCTCATATAGTGGCCTTCGATATTGTAGAAATCACACACCCACGGCCCCGAATAAAGCTCACAAAAGCTTGCTGGAATACGAAGGTCATAGCGAATACCGCTCTTATCCTCGGCATAAACAGTCATCGCCCCGATTCCCTCGCCGTCATTTTCATATGAGAGCGATACTATATCTTCCATCCATAATAGTTGTCTGCTTAAGAACTCAGCAGTTTGAAACTCATGGGGATAAAAATCTACAAGCGTGCTTTCTACCGTGCCGTTTTCCATCAAAAGAAAAATGGTAGGTATCACGAAATCAGTGCCGTTCATGTAATCCAGTTCAGGGATTTGTGCAATACAGGCATCTTTGACCTTTCCGGAAGTCTCGGCTATCTTTATTGTGCCTGTGTATATTTTACCTTCGTATCTTTTACTGTAGTCATAAAGCTCATCGAAGCGATCCGCATTTAAAGTCACAGTAGCTTCTCCGTTTTCGATACGAACCTCCACAAGGTTCTCGTTATCTGTGCGTACAATGACACCGCTCGTGGTGGCGCTCTCTGTGCTTTTATTGACAAGAGTTTTGTCTTTATTGGCATTCAGTTCTCTTCTGCTTTCCTCGCTTACCTGCGGGCTGGAGTCAGACTCTGCAGCCTCATTATTTCCGGCACAAGCAGCAAGCCCTAAGCATAAGGGAATCGCAATACATAAAGCCATTATTTTTTTCACTGATTATTCATACCTCCCATCACAAGGTCAGTGCCAGCCTAGAACTTACCGCTGCGCCCCGATGAGCCAGAACTCTTTACGGTTGTTCCGCCGGTGGACAATGATTTTTCAATCTTTCTGCGTGTTTCTGTAAGGTAGAGGAAGCGATCCTCCTGCGCAGCAAGGGCGAAGCCATTTTGCGGAATATAGTTGCTCGCATCTCTTGCAAGCACGGCAGTCTTCATTTGACGCTTCCACATCCCGCAAACAAGGAAAGCAATGAGCAAGGGGAGACCAAAAGTTATGCCCAGCTTAATCGGTGTTCCGATCTTTCCATAGTCGGGATCGGTGCTTTTATCAAACGGCGATCCAGAACGTGCCATCTGTAAATACTCTTCTGCCACATCGTAGTATATAGAAAACGCTTCGAAGTATCTGTCCTTTGCAAGCAGAGGAAGCACATGCTTATCCAGCATTGCATCCTTGCCGTGGTCAGTAAACGCCGTGTTGCCGTAGCCATAGGCCACAAGCGCATAGTCCCGGTTCTCCATGCTGAGCAGTAAAATCAGACAGCTTCTTTTAGAGCCATAGCCAATGTTATATTCATCGTAAAGGTATTCCGCCAGATCATAAGGGTCATCATCCTCGATATCCTCCAGTGTGATGACAAGAATGTCGCACTCATATTTTTCGGATATGCCGTCAGCCCTGTCGTTTAGTTCCCAAAACTCGACGTCGGTGAGCAAGTATGCGGCATCGGTGACCAGATTTAGTTCATCCTCCGCAGCAAATGCAGCAGGCGCCATAAGCAATGTCAAAGTGAGCAACAAAATGAGAAAACTTAAAATCTTTTTCATTAGAAAGCACCTCCCATGAATAGAATAGCTCCGAGAACTGCCATGATCGGAACAGATATCTTGGCAAACCAAGACCAATAAAGTCCCTTATCTACAGGCAAATCGCCAATGAGCTTGCCTGTTTGCCCATTCATGGCAAAGAGGAAGTTCTGGCCATTCCATTTGGTCGAGAGCATCCAGACAGGCATGAGCGCATACTTTATATCGCCCTGCGTAAGCTTAATGTCAGAGTATTCAGGCTCTAAGGTCGTATATCCAGATGTTGTGGACGCAAAGACATCCTCGGTGCTTTGCCTGATTCGCTTGTTTGCTTTTTCTGAGCAAGCTTCTGCGTCGAGGTCGTATTTATCAGCCATAAAGCCGGGCAAGTAAGCGGTAGAGAAGGGCTTAAGCTCTGCATAATCAAAGGGTTCAATGGCATCCATATGCGCATCGGGCATCTTGCTTGAGCCGTCTGCCGGAACTTTCTCAAATGCCATATTACCTTCACGGACAACACGAAAATGCTCCGTGATTGTGATCTCTTCATCACCGGTTCTATGAGTATGCACCACAGTTCCGCGGAAACGCATGGATGCATACGCTTCGCCGTCATAAAGCCAGAAGGGAACATATACACCCTTGATTTCCTCAATATGGTTACCCGCAGAAAATGACTTGGGCAGGAACTTCTTGCCTTTGTAGTGCTTTTTAAGCGCTTCGATGGCGGTAGACTTGTCAAGTCTGAATGGCACGACGAAGTCCGGCTTAAGCTGACCTGTGAACTGTCCGGGGACAACGGTTGGATTCCCGCAATAAGGGCAAGAAGTTGCCGCTGTAAGCTCCGCCGCACAGGATGGGCAGATATAGCCTCTTAGGTGCGCCGCTTCTTCTTCGCTGAAATTGCCTCCTGCCGAAGATACATCCCATTGTGGATTGTTCCCTGCGGATGCCGCCGCTTGTTCCTTGTCGGCATAGAGCTGTTCAATGAGCGCAACCTCATAGCTTGTGCCGCAATAGTCGCATGTTAGCTGACCTGTCTCTCCGGCGAAGCGGAGCGGACCTGTACAGTTGGGGCATTGATAGTTTGTTATTTGTGTAGCCAATTTATAAACCCTCCCTTGCAATTGATAGTGTTAAGCCCAAGAATCCTCAGAAACCGGCTTTCTTATTTGAGATAAGAGCATTTGTTCCCACAAAAACCACTCGCCTGCGGACGGCTTCTTGCGTAGCTTTACAGGCCGTGGACTGTCCGCTCCGCCTGATCTGAGATAAAGCATCGCATATCCGTCCTCGGCAAAACTTGTGGGAACGGTCGAAACGGTTATGGTATAAGGCCGCAATGGCTGGTATCCGTTTTCGGGGCAAGTGCCGTCGAAATATGAAAGCGGCACATACTCGTTGCCCTTAAGCCGTTCCGAGATAAACTGCAATTCATATGTAGAGAGCGCCCGCGGACCTTTAAGGAAGTTGATCATTTGAATCGCTTCATCTTTATTTGCAGGCCACAAACACAGCGCAGGGATTAGTAGTGCAGCGGTATGGTGCGGCTCACGCATAGCTGCTTCGGGCAGGGCCTTAAGCTCTGCAAGTGTTGTTGGAAGTGCGGTGAAACTAATTTTCCAGCTTTGATTTGCCATATATATGCCTCCTTAATAGCTGTACAGTCGTATGATTTCGCCTGTATTCAAATCCTTTTTGTAGACATTTGTCTGCCCGCGGTTATAGCCCATTTGCCAGCCAACATCCTCCTCCTCGTTTCGCAGACCCGTTGATAATGTATAGAAAATTTCTCCGTTTACGTATTCAAATTCATAGATGTGAACATAATAATCGTTTCCGCAATATGTGCCGTAGGGGGGGAGGAAATGCGAACTGTCTTATCTCTTCATAATTTAGAACCTCTATCAGTTCGTCGTTATCGCCTAAGATAAAATCTCCAAAAGCAAGGGCAGTAAACACGATTACTAGCAAGAAAGTCGCGCGTCTCATGACATTCTGCCGCCCTCTCATGGCGTATACACCTGCCTTATGGATGTAATCGTATCTTCTGCGACTGTGACAGTTGCCAGTATAAATCCCTCATCAAATTCGTATAACTCACCGTTTTTTAGTTTTTCGGCAAACTCAAACACGCTCATTTCTTCCAGTTCCATAGTTTCATAGCTCAATATGGCGCATTGGGTACTATCCATCGTGCCATATGGCACCCATCCCGCGGGTTCGTTCTCAATTCTATAATCATTCGGCTCATTTTCGTCATCAATCCACTCGACAAAGTCGATTTCAAGCACCGGCCAGCCATAGTTCTGGGTTCTGCCGAATCGAATAAAGGCATACTCCTCATGAGCAGGACCTTCGATTCCATCATCGAAGTAAAACTCCTCCGATAACAACTCAAAAACAAGCGCTGTATGATTGCCATCAGATGGGTAAAGCTCATCGCCGTCATTGTGATAAAGCCTAAGTGTACCATCTTCTGTCAGCATAATTTCAGCACGATAGCTTCCGTGTATTTCTATAGGCAGATCAGGATTTTCATCGTATAGCCTCGCTACAAGCTCCATGTCAAACTCAAGCGTGCCGAGGGGAAGGTGCTGTCCCGGCGACTTAATAAAGTTTGCCGTTCCCTCCCACACTTCAAGGGTTTCTGCAAGATATAAGCCACCGCTGTCTTCCATACCTACTCGAAAGATCGTATCGCCGTTTTCACCAATGGCCAAATAACCCTTAACCGAGTCACTGGAAAGCTCGCATACCCAAAAGCCATAATGAAGCTGCTCCTCTAAATACAGGTAGAGAAAATCAAACTTATCGCCAAAAGCATTTGTGATATAGATCGTACTTTCTCCGTGGCCTTCGCCGGTGGATTCATAGGAAAGAGATTCAAACTCGTCCCTGTACGGCAGCTTGCCAAAGGTTTCGATAATATAGTTTGGCTCACTTTCGCCATCGGGAACAAAAACCCCATTGGGATTGGCGTAAAACCACTCAATACTGCCATCATCCAAAATCAGCACTACAGCGGGCAATACAAAGTTATCAGCAGAAAGAGCAGGCTCAAGAGCCGGCAGTTTTGCAATACAGGCATCTTCAACTCCGCCGCTCTCCACTTTGATAGGATAAAAGGCGTCCGGCATTGTATCCGGGATAAAGAAAATATCCTCACCATAGGATGGGCCGCGCGTTTCATTCCACCGCTCCCTGTCAAAATGGATACTCGCTTCGCCGTTTTGGATAGCAACTGATACGATACCATCGGCATCCGTGCGAACAAGTCTGCCATCTTGTGTGGACTTATCAGCGTTTGGCAGATTTTTGTTTATTGTTCCCTTGCTTTCTGTTGGCTTAACACTTGGCACAGGCAGAGAGGGCAAATTGCTCTCTTGCTGTTCGCAAGCGGTAAGCAGAGAAAGAAGCAGCAATATCGCTATAACTGTATACATAATCTTTCTGTGTTTCCTCATCTACGAACCCCCTTACATGAGCATTTTCCGCTCAATCAGTCAAAAATTAATACCTGCTGCTGTGGTTACTGATACAAGCATATACTCGCCATGTGACCTATCCTTTACATAGTCTGAAAACTCATGGATATCTAAAAACTTCGGCTCCCAACCGCCATCATTATTCACAGTGAATACCACGTCTTTCGTTACTGTATAATTTAGCCATTGTGCGTCGTTATTCTCAACTCTGTGATCATTTGGTTCGTTTTCATCGTAAATCCATTCCACATCATCAAACTCAAATTGAGGCCAATCACCCTTTGTCCGATCAGAAACTCGTATATAGGCATAAAATCCCTGCAGTTCGTCTTCTGCTTTTTTACCACTACCATAAAAACAGGATGTAAACACAAGAGTTTCCCCACTTGATGGATAAAGCTTGTCGCCGTCGTTGTGAAAAAGCGTCATTTGACCATTTTTATCAAAAGTTATCTCCCCCATATAGCTCCCTGTTATATTCTGAGGCAGCATTTGCCCATCTACAGAAGATTCTGTCGCTAACTCCATATCAAAGGTAATAGCTCCAAGTGGAAGAGAATCATCGGGTGATGTAACATAGCTTGCCATTCCTGACCGTATTAAGTGACGGTCACTTGAGGACCAATCAACGTATTCGACACCGCTTATGCTGAAAGTCGCAGTGTCGTCTGCATCAACAGTCAAATAACCATAAAGTGAATCCTCTTGAAGCTCGCACATCCAAACGTTCTCAAAAAGCTGCTTCTCCAAATACAGCTCATGAAAATCGAAACTATAGCCATAAGAATTTATTGCGTTAATTCTCATACCATCAGAATTTACGCTATCTGGCACACATTTGATTGAAACGAAATCATCGCTGAATTTGTATACCAGTTTTTCGTAGGTGTTCATACAATACATGTCCCTCGAACTAAACTCATAGGAATAAAGAGTCACATTAGGATCGGCATAACACCATTCAATGCTTCCATCGTCCATCAAAAGCACGACTACAGGCAATTCGAATTCATCCGTAGGCAAATAAGTCCCCATTGACGAAACTCTTGCAACGCAGACATCCATTACATTACCGCTTATCACTATTATAGGGAAAAAAACATCTTGCAAAGTATCAGGAATAAAATAGACGCCGTCACTTTGGGAGCCGTAGGTTTCGTTCCAACATTCCACGTTAAAAGAGATACTTGCCTCTCCATTTTCAAGCGCAATTCTTACAAGTCCCTCTCCATCTTCGAAATAGGGATTTTCTCTATTTTGCTCAGTTTTATCCTGATTAGGCAGCCTTTTATCTATGGATTGATTACTTTCTGTTTTTTGCATACTTGTTGTAGGCGGAGAAGGCGAATTGCTCTCTTGCTTCCCACAAGCTGTAAGAACTGAAACGAACATCAATATTGTTACAGCTGTATATATAATCTTTAGGTGTCTTTTCATCGACCAACCTCCTTCGTCTTCCACACAATATGTCAAAAGAACTAGTACCGGCTAAAGTGGCAAACTTTCTCTGAATAGCTACCGTTACGCCAAAGGAAATGGCTGCAAATAAGAAAATGGCGACGACTGTATACAGTGGCGAAGTATTACCGCTCTAGCGTTATAGTCAAATGCACTTTTAGCTCTGCCGGGGGGGGGTGAAGGTGGACTCCATATGCTCGTAAACGGCTCACCGACAATCCGGGTTACCAGTATATACTCTCCTTGCTTAAAGGGATCTTGCTCTTCTACGGTTTTCTCCGAGAGTATCTCGCTAAAAAAGTCGATGTAAACATAGTCGGCGCAT
>CAZBRY010000114.1:0-7745 GCA_964494285.1 uncultured Lachnospiraceae bacterium | reverse complement strand
CGGTGCGCACATCAAGATATAGCGGCTCGCCGATGGAGCCCGGCTCCTTCGTCCTGTCCAATACGGCGATTTCTTTCACGGTTGCCGGAATCACATCGATCAGATGCTTCACGGAAAACGGTCTGTACAAGCGCACCTTGATAACACCGACTTTTTCGCCCTTCGCTCTCAGATAATCAACAGTTTCCTCAATTGTCTCGCATACGGAGCCCATCGCAACAATGATCTTTTCCGCATCCGGCGCACCATAATAGTTAAAAAGCTTATAGTCCGTACCAATTTTCTCGTTAATTCTATTCATGTAATCTTCTACCACTGCAGGAAGTGCATCATAATAACCGTTTGAAGCTTCCCTTGCCTGGAAAAATACTTCCGGCTGCTGCGTGCTGCCACGCTGACACGGACGCTCCGGATTCAGTGCATGGTCACGGAATGCCTGAAGCGCATCCATATCCATCAAATCCTTCAGATCCCCGTAATCCCACGCCTCAATTTTCTGGTATTCATGGGAGGTACGAAAACCATCAAAGAAATTAATGAAAGGAACGCTTCCCTTTACAGCAGAACAATGAGAAACAGGTGTCAAATCCATGACCTCCTGCACACTGGACGAACACAGCATTGCAAACCCAGTCTGCCTGCACGAATAAATATCCTGATGATCACCAAAAATGGACAGCGCATGGGAAGCAATCGTCCTGGCAGACACATCAAGAACCGCCGGCAAAAGCTCGCCCGCCATCTTGTACATATTCGGTATCATCAGCAAAAGACCCTGCGAGGAAGTAAACGTCGTCGTCAGAGCGCCAGCCGCCAGTGAACCATGCACTGCTCCGGCTGCTCCGGCCTCGGATTGCATCTCAGATATCGATACCAAACGGTCAAAAATATTTTTCCTTCCCTGCGTCGACCATTCATCAATATGCTCCGCCATCGGGGAAGAAGGGGTGATCGGATAAATAGCCGCAACCTCTGAATATGCATAAGAAACATGTGCCGCTGCCTCATTTCCGTCCATTGTTTTAATTTGTCGTTTTAATTTCATGTCATCCATTATTTTCCGCCTTTCATTGTCCTATTGCCGGTTGGTGTACGCTCGGGTTCCAAGTGGTCTATATTGGTTTGCAAAAATCCCCCTTTATTTCTTTATATAGTTAAAAACCATACTCTGTTCAACAAAGGGGGATTTCTGTTAGTATTCCGTATAAAAGACAAACCCGATTTTATTTGATAGATCAAATCAAGCATCTATAGCGTAGGGTTTCCAGAACTGCATAATTCAAATAAAGTCGTCACAAACGGGACAACGGCAGCCAAGATTTTTCTCCCTCTTGTCTAACTTTTCATAAACTTCCTTCGGAACCTCCAGATCATCAATATATTTGGACAGAACCGCCTCCGGCTCACATAAGTACTTCTTTGCCACTGCTTTTTTGAAAAGTTCATAGCTAAAGATCTTTCCTTTTTCTAAATCAAATTCTTCACTGAACAGGACTGGTGAAACAATTTCCACATAATGAAACTCTTCACCAACGCGTACAATGTCGCATACAATTACTTCTTTTATTTCCGCTCTACAAATAGGACAATACATCGGATTGTCTCCTCTCTATTTATTTATTACTCAGATTTCCATAAACTGTGCAGATTGCAGTAAGCAAGTGCATAAGCAACCTCATCGCCCTCTGTCAATGCAAACTCAGCCTGAGGTGCATCGCCTGGGTTCAACGCCTTGCGCTGTGCACCATTTTTCGTACTGATTGCAATCCATTCAATATAATGTTCTTCAGCCATAGGATGTGCTACAGAGCCTACCGAAACGGTGACCTTGTTTCCATCTACACTAATAACCGGAACATGCTTCTCTGTCGCCGCATCTGTCGAGCTCGGTACGATTTCCGTCATCGGCTGACCACAACAAATTGTCGGAACGCCGCTGTCTTTTACCATTGCAACAATTTTACCGCATAACTGACACTTATAAAACTTTAATTCCATACTTCTCCACACTCCTTTTCTTATGTTTTTATAAAGTACAATGAATGATATCTTTACTATATAGCATTAATTATTCTGCCGTAAACATATCCTTTCCAAGTCCACATACCGGGCATACCCAATCTTCCGGCAGATTTTCGAAAGCCGTTCCTGGCACAATGCCTGCTTCAGGATCACCTAACTCTGGGTCATATACATAACCGCATACACATACATATTTACTCATATCCTACCTCCTAGTCTTTTTTTCACCTGACATTCCTAGACGAGTTTTCCTGTCAAACGGACATCATAGTCTGAGTGCATTATAACACAGAGCAGGCTTGTTTTTCAATCCTTATCAAATAGTTTTTTCCTTCTAAATTATGTATATTTCTTGAAAATATCTGTGCTGATTATTATTGATCTATTTAAATATCAATCACTAGTTTTTAAAAAAAGTAATAATCTACAATATCCATACATCAAATCGGAATACCGATTTAATTTTTTACATCGTTTTATTGTTATGTTGCATACCATCAATTAATGTATGCTATCCTCAAATTACAGCTAAGAGAGGTGAACAGTATGACGATTCAAGAAAGAGTGAAAAGCCTGCGCGAGGATAATGATCTAAAACAGAAGGCAATCGCCGATGTGCTTAACATTTCACAGCAGGTCTATTCCGGATACGAAACCGGCAAACACGAGCTTCCCACCAGGCACTTGATGGTGCTCGCAGACTATTACAAGGTATCCGCAGATTATCTGCTTGGCAAAACAAATTATTCCGGGCGCGCGGATAGCATGAATGAGGCCTTTATTAAAGGACTCACATATGGCGATTATTTAACGGACTCCGTCTCCTTGAATGCAGCCAATCGGAAAATCGCTCATGATTATGTACTTTTTTTGAAGAGCAAACAATAAGGAAGATTCTGCCGGCAGAATTTTCTAGGAATTCTGCCTTAGCAGACGTCTGTTGTTAACAATGCCGAGAAGTAGCATGCTGGCCATAATAACCTGTGTCAAAATAAATACGCTTCCGACTTCCGGTCTTTGCATCAAAATGCAAATAAGCGCGGTTATGATTATTGCTGTAGCTATTATTCTTGCTTTTACCGCACATTGTTTATTTTCCACATCCGAAAGTGGCTTGTTTTCGTCTGCAACCGGCGAGACAAACAGGATCACCGCATAGGACAGAATCCCAATTCCTACAAAGACGAAAAACCCGAACAGTGATTTTTCATAAAGGGAACTCCTTGTAATCAGAGCCACGCCGATGATCAGCAACGTGGAAAATATCATGCAGCGAACGCTGTCCCTCGAATGGTATCCGCCTGCATACGTTCTAAGCGGAATATAGGATGCGAGAAAAATGACAACCGCAAACAGATTTTTTGTCACAGCGCCCACAATGATCGCAATCAGAAAATTGATCACACGCATCAGCAGCGTCTCATACGCATAAATGTACACCGCCTGATCTTCCTCTTTTATTACTTTTTTTCGAATCTGCCACATAACGATCCATTCTGCAATTTTTTCCATTCTTCCTGCCCCATCTACTCTGACTGTTGTTTGATTTGGTTATTGCTGCATCAGCTCTATAAAATCACCAACCCGATAATTATCAAACCGTCGGCTTTTGAAGAGCTCATCCAACCCTGCTATTATATAATCCATAGACTCTCTTACCGTTTCTTCCTCAAGCATATCTATCTTCTCATCGCTCAATCCTAACGCAGTCTGCATAAAATTAAACATAATACAAAATAGCACATCTTTGTTTTTTTCATTTTATTAATTTCCTTATTTATATTTTATATATCAAATATGCCTTCCTGTTGTGCGACCAACAATCTTATATTTTAATATTATACCGTTTGCTACCATATATGGCAATGGTCCCCACCACAAAAATACAATAAAGGAGCGCAGCAAACCGCTGCGCTCCCGCTGGTTTTAAATTGATAGGTTGTCCAATTCCTTAGAAGATAGAGAATGCAAGGAATATGGAAGACATCAGGGATGCAATCAGAGAAACAACTGTAATCTGTGTATTGATGGACGGACCTGCCGTATCCTTGAATGGATCACCAACTGTATCGCCAACAACTGCAGCCTTGTGAGCATCGCTGCCCTTGCCGCCGTTTCCACCTGACTCGATATACTTCTTAGCGTTATCCCAAAGACCACCTGAATTACTCATGAACAGAGCGAGCAGAAGGCCGCTGACGATATTTCCGGCAAGATATCCTCCCATTGCCTCAACGCCGCCAATAAATCCAACAGCAATTGTCGCAAGAATACTCATAAGACCTGCAGGAATCAACTCCTTTAATGCGCCATCGGTTGCGATATCAATACACTTATCATACTCAGGAATGACACCCGGTTTCCCTTCCTTAAGGCCAACGATCTCTTTGAACTGACGATGGATTTCAGCGACCATTCTCTGTGCGTTACGATCAACGCCAAGCATCAGCATAGCGGAAAAAATAGCCGGAATTGCAGCACCTACCAACATTCCGAAAAATACGGTCGGGTTGATGATATCAAAGCCTGTCAGCACGGTTTCGCCTGCTGCTTCATTTACTTCACTCATGAATGCACCAAGCAGGGAGATAATCGTAAGCCCTGCAGCAGCAATCGCAAAACCTTTTGTTACAGCCTTAACCGTGTTACCCGCACTGTCAAGGGAGTCCGTAATTTCAAGTGCTTCATCACCTAAATCGCCCATTTCTACAAGACCTCTTGCATTATCCGCAATCGGACCGTAAGCATCGTTGGAAATGATCATTCCGACGATCGAAAGCATTCCGACTGCTGCCATGGAGATACCAAACATACCTGCCATCGGATCACCAGGATCTATGGATGCACAAAGGTTATAGGAAAACAGAGCAGCAACGCCGATTCCGATCATTGCCGGAAAAACACTCAAAAAGCCATAGGATACACCCGAAAGAATCGTAAATGCCGGACCGGATTCCGATGCGTCCGCAACATTACGAACGGGCTTCTTATTGTCATTTGTGAAGTAATCACTTGTAATACCGATGATCACACCAACAAAGAGGCCGATTGCGGTAGCGCCCCAAATACGCCAGTCAAAGTTGAAAATAGCTGTTGCGGCTGCCGTTAAAACTGTAAAGATAGCCGTCGTGATATAAGTACTCTTATTCAATGCAACGGTCGGATCACCCTTTTTACCCATGCGGGCTGCCATAACTCCGATGATAGAGGAAAGAAGTCCCAATGCAGCATAACAAAATACCATTGCAGCAAAATCTACACCCAGCTTATTGCCAAGAGCAATCGCCATAACGAGAGCGGATGCCATAGAAGCTACGTTCGAGTCAAATAAATCGGCGCCCATACCTGCAACGTCGCCTACATTATCACCTACATTATCAGCAATTACAGCCGGATTACGAGGATCATCCTCGGGAATCCCAAGCTCAACCTTACCTACAAGGTCAGCACTGATATCCGCCGTCTTTGTAAAGATTCCACCGCCGGCCTTAGCAAACAGTGCCAGGGAGCTTGCACCAAAGCTAAATCCAAGTAACGCAGTCGCATCCTTTGTAAGCAGCATAACAAGGCTCACGCCAAGAAGAGAGCTTCCGACAACAGCCATACCCATAACGGAGCCACCACGGAAAGCAGCTAGGAAGGAAGGCTTCAAACCGCCGGCCTTAGCAGCCTCAGCTGTCTTGATGTTGGCAATTGTAGCAACCTGAATACCAATCTTACCTGCGATCGCAGAAAAAATAGTACCACAGATATATGCAAGCACAATCGTAAGGTTATCTAAGATACTGGCAGTCTTCCAAATAGGAGCAGGCAGAAAAAGGAAAATCAAAATAGCTGCTCCCCCACAGAATTTTGTCAGTACAAGATACTCTTTCTTAAGAAATGTATTTGCACCCTTTCTGATATAGCCTCCAACCTCTTCTATTTTTTTGTTTGAAGATGGTTGTGCGGAAACCCAGCGATATAACCATCCCGCAAACAGAAATGCGAGGATTGAAACAATGATGGAAATGATTAAAAATAAATTCAAACTACCCATAACACTAAACCTCCTACGTTTTATTATAAAATATCTTTCTTTTCTACCATTGTCTATATTAACACATTTCTTAATAAAATCCATAGGCAATTTGTAAATATACAATAATTTTTTTTGTGCATAATCCATATAACTTCTGTAAGTGATCTGTGTTTGTAGTCAGATCTTCTTAACCAAACAGGATATTGTTTAAAATGCCCTCCAGATATTCTTGTCTTCCCGATGCCGGAAGCTGGGGCCTGCCCATTTCAAGAGCAATTTCGGAAAGTTCCTCCAGAGAGGTCTCCCCGTCCCTGATTTTCTTGCCGATACCATCTTCAAAGCTTGCATACTTTTCTCTGACAAATGTATCAATCCGGCCGTCCTCAATCAGCTCTGCCGCCTTGATCAAACCCAGGGCAAAGGTATCCATTCCCAAAATATAAGCATCAAACATATCTTCATAGGTGTAGCTTGGTCTTCTTGTTTTGGAGTCAAAGTTAAAACCGCCGCTTATTCCTCCGACCTTTAAAACCTCATACATGCATAAGGTTGCTTCATATACATCAGACGGAAATTGATCGGTATCCCATCCGAGCAAATAATCACCCTGATTGGCATCAATGCTGCCAAGCATTCCATTTATCGCACTGATACGCAGCTCATGCTGGAATGTGTGTCCTGCCAGTGTCGCATGATTTGCCTCGATATTCAACTTAAAGTCCTTGTCCAAACCATACTGGCGCAGAAAACCGATTGCAGTCGCCGCATCAAAATCATATTGATGCTTCATCGGCTCCTTCGGCTTGGGTTCTATATAGAAATCACCGGTAAAACCAATTTTTCTTCCATATTCGACTGCCATCTTCATCAGCTTCGCGATATTTTCAATTTCAAACCGGACATCCGTATTCAGCAGCGTTTCGTAACCCTCTCGTCCACCCCAGAATACATAGCCCTTTCCTCCAAGCTTCACCGTACAGTCCAGAGCTTTTTTTATTTGCGCGGCAGCAAAGCAGTAAACATCCGCTGAATCCGTACTTCCCGCTCCGTTCATATAACGCGGATTGGAAAACATATTAGCCGTTCCCCACAGAAGCTTGATTCCTGTCTGCTCCATCTTTTCCTTTATATAATCGGTAATTTCGTCCAGACGCCTATTTGTTTCTTCTATTGTATCTGCTTCCGGTACGATATCAACATCATGAAAGCAAAAATAAGAAATGCCCAGTTTTTGCATGAATTCAAATCCTGCATCGACCTTCGCTCTCGCATGCTCCATCGTACCTGTCTTCGTGCCAAAGCTTTTATCCGCTGTCCCCACACCAAACATATCAGCCCCTGAGGCACACATATTATGCCACCATGCCATGGAAAAAGGCAAATGCTCCTTCATTGTCTTCCCCATAATCACTCTGTTTGGATCATAATACTTAAATGAACGGGGCTTTTTGCTTTTAGGCCCTTCATAGGAAACCGGCGATAACTCTTTAAAAATTTCACTCATTTTATTCCCTCCTATCTGCTCAAATATTAATAATTAGGAAAACCTTTGCGTCGTCTTTATTGTAACCAAATCCTGGTTATTTCGCAAGATAATTTCATGGGCAATTCACAGAATTGTTAAACCAATTGTCATCTTTTCCGAAATGTAAATGCTAGTATAATAGTTGACCACATTCAACCGATTCGCTAGCGAATTAGT
>CAZBRY010000113.1:5981-7912 GCA_964494285.1 uncultured Lachnospiraceae bacterium | reverse complement strand
CTCGGGGCTGACCGGATACTGTGAAAAGCGGTGTCTCTCCTTGTTTCGCTCTTGTTCCGCTCACATGTCGTCCATTTACATATTACCCACAAAAAAATCCTTCACGACACCAAAACATTCCCGCAGCATGTTATTACACTGTAAAAGCGGCTCACTCCTGGCCGCAATTCCACACACATTTTGATAGCCGGCCTTTTTGGCAATCCGCACGGAACGAAATACATGGAAATTATTTGTCACGATGCCCACACTTGCCTGCCGCTCGTCAAAATACGCCGCCGAAAAAGTCAGGTTCTGTACAGTGTTTACCGATTGATCCTCTTTCAGAATCTGTTCTCCCGACACACCAAGTCCAACTAAATAATCATACATGCCCTGCGCCTCGGAAATATGCTCGTTTGCACCCTGTCCACCAGAAACGATCAGGATCGTCTCCGGATTCTCCTGAAGATACTCATATGCCTCTTCCAAACGGTATTGCAACGCCTTCGACGGCCCGTTCCTTTTCATTTGTGCACCGAGCACAACGAGATAATCAAGCCCCTTATCCCCTTTTGCGAAAAAGGAGCTGCAAATGCATAGTTCCGCAATCAGGAAGATGAAACAGCCAACTACTAAAAGCACCCTTATGCCCACCTTCAAAATTCCCGGAAGATGCTCCCAAAAGCCTCCTTTTAAAAATATGCCCGATAAAATTGAAAACATTCCCAACAGAAGCCATATAAAATAGAAATTTGTCCCATGACCAAACAAAAAGTGAATACAAAAAAAATAGAATAAAAAAACAAACCCCAATACAATTAGCAGAATGGGCATTGCAGATCCCCCTTTTCAAAGTTTAATAATGATAGTATAACATACTTAGAAAGTGATGAAAATGATGCGAAGCGCTGTTGACTTTTGAGAAGAATCCATGCAGAATAAAAGACAGAATAAAGGCAAACAAATTGGAGGGATTATTTATGAAGTATGGATTGATAAAAGACACGAACGGAAACTCCCATCGACTTTCCAAACTGATCCTGGGGACGGTTCCCTTTGGGTCTGTGATGTCAAAAGAAGATTCCTTTGCGGCGATGGATCTATATACGAAAAGCGGTGGAAATGTCATCGACACAGCGCGTGTATACAGCAGCTGGCTGCCGGGCGGAAAAGACGCCAGCGAAAAGTGCGTCGGGGAATGGCTCAAGGAAAGAAACAACAGAAGGGAAATCGTTCTGATCACAAAAGGCGGACATCCGCCATTTGATCACTTACACAATTCCCGGCTAAGTCCTGACGAGATCCGTTCCGATTTCTCGGAAAGCCTGCGTTTTTTACAGACGGAGGACGTTGACATTTATTTTCTCCACAGGGACGATGAATCCCTGCCGGTCAGCGTGATCATGGATACGCTTCACGAATTTGTGACCGACAAAAAAGTGAAAATGCTTGGCGCTTCCAATTGGAAGCTGGCCCGTATTCTTGAGGCGAATGAATATGCGAAAACAAATGACAAAACCCCATTTTGTGTCTCAGAAATCCAATGGAGCTATGTTTACTGCACAAGCGAAACATTAATGGACGACACGCTGGTCTGTATGGATGATCAGGAATATGCCGGTTATTTGAAAGCACGCATTCCCGTATTTGCTTATTCCTCACAGGGGCATGGTATCTTCTCCCGCGGCTACAAGGCGGATTTGTCCGATATAGAAGAAAAGAACCGCGCGTTCTACTGCGGAGAAAATATCAGACGTTATCAATCATTGCTGGATCGCTGTGAGAAAGAGAATAAAACGCCTTCAGACATTGTTTTAAATTATATCATGGAAAATGAATTGAACGCTTTCGCCATCGTTGGCTGCTCTCGTCTCTCCCAGCTGCAGGACTCTTTGCAGGCAGCCAGGTAACGGATGCCCTCTATGAGGAAGCGATTTAGGCTCCCGCAT
>CAZBRY010000113.1:0-5971 GCA_964494285.1 uncultured Lachnospiraceae bacterium | reverse complement strand
CATCTTTTTTTGCTTTAAAATATAGTTTTCGGTAAATTCCGTTTTGAGTAAGCAGCTCCTCATGCGTGCCATCCTCAGCGATTCCGTTTTCCGTCAGCACTAAAATCCGCGCGGCATTTTGGATTGTCGATAACCGGTGTGCAATCACAAAGGTAGTTCTTCCGGCGGCAAGACTTTCCAACGATTCCTGCACGATCCGTTCGCTTTCGTTATCAAGGGCGGAGGTTGCCTCATCAAAAATTAATATCGGAGGATTTTTTAAAAATACACGTGCAATTGAAAGACGCTGCTTCTGTCCGCCTGACAGCTTTAAACCGCGCTGACCGATATCAGTCTGGTATCCATCTGGAAAAGCCATAATAAACTCATGTGCATTTGCCAGCTTTGCAGCCTCAAGTACCTCCTTATCCGTAGCGTCAGGCTTCCCGTACCGTATGTTATCTAATATGTTCCCCGCAAACAAATAAACATCCTGCTGCACAATTCCGATATTGCTGCGCAAATCCTCCAGACGAATATCCCTGATATCCATACCATCAATTAGAATCCTGCCCTCTGACACGTCATAGAAACGAGGGAGCAGGCTGCACATCGTCGTCTTCCCCGCACCCGAAGTACCTACAATCGCCACATAATCTCCGGTTTCTACTTTTAAATTCAGATGATTCAACACTTGGTCATGGTCTGCCTCATATCGGAATGATACATCCTGAAATTCAATTTCTCCACACAGCGTATCGACTGTAATCGCAGTTTCCTTATCCTTGATATCCGGCTCAATATTAAGAATTTCCTGAAAACGCTCAAACCCCGTGTAACCGTTTTGAAACTGTTCCGTAAAATTGATGAGCTTTTTAACCGGCTCCGTGAAGTTGTTAATATAAAGTAAAAAGGTAATTAAATCCGTTACCGCCACGCTTCCTTCGACCATGTACATCGTGCCGGCCACAACCGCAGCCACGGTGACCAAGGTAGTCATCGCATTCAAGCCCGAATGATAAGCAGCCATATACCGGTAACTTTCGCGCTTACTTTCAACAAAACGGCTGTTACCCTTTTTAAACTTATCGATTTCAATTTCTTCATTCGCAAAGGACTTCACAACCTTAATTCCCGACAGGTTATCCTCAATCTGGCTGTTGAGCAGAGCAATGCGTTCCCTATTTTTGCGAAAGGCCAGCTTCATTTTATAATTAAAATAAAATGCATATAAAACCAAAAACGGAATAAACGCATAACAAATCAGTGTCAGTCTGCTATTAATATTCACTAAGATCAGGAAGGCACCGACAAATTTAATCAAAGAAATCAGCACGTCTTCAGGACCATGGTGCAAAAGCTCGCTGATATCAAACAAGTCTGAGGTTACACGGGAAAGCAGATAGCCGACCTTCTGGTTATCATAAAAGGTAAACGAGAGTTTTTGATAATGTCCGAAAATTTCCTCCCGCATATCTGCCTCGATGTAGGCTCCCATAACATGCCCATAATAAGCAATAAAAACATTGCAGCCGCATTCCAGTAAAACCAATCCGAGCATCAATACCGCAAGCCTGATCACCGCCGCGGATATTTCCGAAGGTGCATAATGAATCACCGTGCCTGTGATATAACGCACAATCAATGGGATAACAAGCGTTATCGATGCGCCAATAACCGCAAAGCACAAGTCAGCAATCAAAAGTCCCTTATAAGGACCATAATACAAAAACAGCTTCTTCATCTCTCTTTTCATTTTCCCGCCCTCGATTTCGTACCATACTAGCGTAAATTTCCTATCATACTAAAATAAAGTTTATACCAGAAAAGCTGTCATCAGCAATAACGAGGAATTCCAGTATATCGTAATTTCATTCAGGGAATAACATTCCCATAAGTCCAAATAGCATTTCATCGGCGCACTGCCTTCCTCGATAAGCCATTCCGCTTTTTCATCGATTGGCCATCGATTCGGACCACCCGCTACAAAACCCGGAATCGGTTCTTCAATTCCGTCCGCATAGCAGAGCCGGCTATGCGGATTTTTATATGCCCGCTCTCCAAAGCCGGTCACAAAGCTGTAACCCGTACTGTTTTTTCCCAGCAGATAATCCAAATGGTTCGTGCAGCAATCCGCGTATGCCCGATTTCCACAATATCGATAAGCCGCCGCCAGCAAAATTCCACGGTTGCTGACGCCCATGCAACTTCCCCACCCGAAATCCTTCGGATGCATCGCCAGTCCAAACACATTTCCCTTAGCAATTTCTAGGCAATGATCGGCTTCTGTTAGAATTGCCGTCCTGCAGGTTCGATAAATAGCCTCATCAAGATAGCTCCCGCCCTCCTGTATGATGCGCAAAGCCGCAAGACCGCCTACCTCCAACCAACCCATGCCGGTGAATAAGCTGTCATTGGACTGCAAGGGGCGATCATGTTCTCGTTGCAGCTCTTTTGCAAAGCAGTTTTGCAGGGTATCCTTATCTATATGAATCTCATGTGTTATTTCATTCAAAAAGGGGAGGACGGACTTTGATTTAGCCGTGTAAAACAGCTCCGTTGCCGCCCACAAACGTTCATCCGTATCACATTGATCCCCATAAGTTCCCGTATTGCAGCCGGTCGGATCCGTTTCCAAAACAAGACCAGGATGCGCTTCAAGCCACCCCCATGCCCTGAGGGAAGCATGCAATGCACGTTTTGCAAGTGCCTGATCACATTCCGCCAAAATTCTTGCCGCCTGTGCCATTACCGCACAAAAGTCAGCCGTTGCAGGGGAGGATACCGGAAATAGAAACAGCTCCTTTTTGTCTTCCTCCGGCATAACAAAATAAGCATGGCGCATTGAAGTCAGTTTATGATAGACCCCTCCATCCTCTCGTTGCAGCTTCAAAAGCCACCGCAGCTCATAGCACACCTCATTTAAAATATCAGGCAGTCCGTTTCCGCTTTCCGGAATATTAATTTCTTCCTGAAATGCCTGCGGGTGCATCTCCCATGCCCATAGTAAATGGGAGACCGCTACCGCAGCAGCCGTCGTATAGCGCCCATAATCTCCGGCATCATGCCAGCCGCCGCTGACGTCTGCCTCCGTATCCGACCCGAGCACCTTCGCTTTGTCTGTATGGCAACTTGCATGCCGATATACACCGGCATGCGTTTCCTCAAGCGCACAGCCACAGCGCTGATAATAAAATGATTTTAATAACGCATTTTCCAGCGGTTGAAAAACCGACTCGCTGATCGCAAAGCCACAACTTTCATCAGAATCCTTGGCATCCTGCACAAAGGTTTTAATAAAATAACGTCCGTTTTCCTTCCATCGGGAGAAATCCAACCGGTAAAGCACTTCACCGCTCAATGGATCCTCTCCAAAACAATCAGCTTCTAAACGCATAACCTCTTTGCCCGATTCCATCAGCGAATAAAAACCCGGTTTTGTCACGACTGCTGTTTTCTTTTCATTCTTTTCATATCCAACTTGATTAACGTAAATCATCCTGGTTCTTTCCGTTCCTTATCATATCTTTTAGTTGTCTTTCATATTCTGATAAGCATTCCATGTGGAAAGATTAAATGTCCTGAAATTCATGGCCTCATACTCCTCACGGATCCTGTCCCCAAGTCTTATACTGTAATTCGCTATATCATCGTAATACTCGCCTTCATAATCCTCCACTTCTAAATGGACAAGCACCGGCGCAGCATCCAGCGACAGACTGTGCAAATACCACCAATCAAACTCATAATCATGCACAATGCCATCCTCCGCCGGGGCACTTACATTATATTTGGCGATCCAATAGTCCTGATGGCTGAACGACAAACCCAGATACATCACTGACACCGCAAGCATCCCATATTTGAATAAAGGAAAGTGTTCCTTGTAAATGGTGACAAACACACCCGCAAGCAATATCGTGAGCAAAAGCAGACTCCATAAGACAAGCACTCTTAAAAAAGTCAGCTGATAGGCACTTACATACAATAGCATACGATAGGCACTGGATGCAATCATAATAAAGGTGCACCCTGAGATAATTGTCAAAATAACTTTTAAAATCTTATTTTCCAGAAAGCAAGTCAAGCAGACCAATACCATAACCAAATTGATCAGGCAAACAAACAGCAGTTCAAAAAAACCCTGTCTCGCATATTGCGCATAAGTATATCCCTCCGGAAGCACCAGGCTTCCTCCAAACAAATATATAACTTGAATCATACTGAACACAAAATAAATAACAGCCATTACGGAAGTCACGGTAATCGCAAGAACCGGTTCCCCTGTCCTTTTATTACGCACTCCCTCCTCCACATGCCGACTTACGACTGCAGACAAATAGCAATACGCCGCAAAAAAAGCAAACAGTGTAAGGAAGAAAATCCCCATTCCATGCTCTGGAAGCATAATATCTATATAAAGATGACTGAGCATATTTTGAAATACCAAATCCGCTGAGGATAAAAGCCCGACCACGACAGCAAGCAGCGGAATCAAGATCAAAATTCCAAAAAACACGTATTTTCCTTTGCGCGGTTTCTCTTCTTCCCCTGTTTTCATAGCCTCCTGCCGCTCCCTGTATGCGGAAAAATCAAAAAATGGAGCAAGCAAATGAGTAATGCTGCAAATTGCCGTATAAATCAGTGCGCCGAAATATTTTCCGAAGCCCCATTGACTGTCATCGTAAAGCTGGTGCAGCATAAAGCTGCCGAGCAGCAGCAGAAAACCAATAAAATTAAAAACCTGTATCGGAACGTTGTTTGTGCAGACAGTCGAAATGCCTAGCAGAATAGAGCACACCAACTCAAAAAAAATGACTGCATCCTTTTTGATCGGTATTCCCATTCTCTTCATGCAGAAAATTAAATAACAGTAGCTTCCTATTATGAAAAACGGAAACGTTATCCCAGTCAGATTTTTATAAAGACAAAAAGTGTAGAAAATCGCATAGACCAGAGTAGTCAATGCTATTTCTTTATAATGTGGAGCAATGCTATACTTTTTTTCAGTTTCTTTTGACGAATTTCCAAAAACCTGATCCAGCGCCGCCTCATTGAGCACTACCTTCTCCTCCATTGCCTCTTTCATTTCATCTGTTATTTTATTACTTTCCATCCTCTTTTTCCTCCTCTTCCCTATTTTCCCTATATTCAAGCAGATCTCCCGGCTGACATTCCAATGCTTTGCAGATGTTCTCCAGAGTAGAAAACCGTATTGCTTTTGCCTTATTATTTTTTAAAATTGACAGGTTTGCCATCGTAATATCCACCTCTTTAGCCAACTCCGTCAATCCCTTTTTCCGTTTTGCCATCATCACATCCAGATTCACAACAATTCCCATCTGCTGACCCTCCTTTCCAAATTTTGCGTCCTATATTGTCAAATCATTTTCCAGCTTATAGGTAACCGCCTTATCAAATACGCCGGAAAGAACAATGCTGAAAAAACCCGCCACAATAAATACAAGAATGACAAGAAGCATAGCGGGCGTTATATAAAATAAGAGTCGAACTGTGGACACCGCCGCAATACAAAATGCGTAAATTCCCATGCGCATCAGGCTGACCACGTTTTCCCTCACAAAGCAGTCATCTCTTAATACGGTACGAAACATTTTGCGCAGCTCATTCACAAGCAGAAGCGCCAGAATCCCGTTGATAAAATATAAGATAACAACTTGAATATAATACCTTTTGAAATTTTCGTAAAAGGGTGATATCGTTTTAATTGCGACGGGCAGTGCAAGACATAGTAAAATACCGCCGAAAAACATCACGTCCAGCATCACCTTTGTAAAACCTGTTACGTGATCCTTCTCCTGATTTCCTTCTTTCCCATTTCCCATTCTGATCCCTCCAAACTATTTTTCATAAACAAAAGCGATAAAAACTTGCTAAAAACAAAAAAACAACAAAAAAACAGAGGCTTTTGATTTTTGCTGAATTGGAATCCGAGGTTCCAGTTTGCAAATTTAACTTCCAGTTCAGCATA
>CAZBRY010000112.1:1495-7912 GCA_964494285.1 uncultured Lachnospiraceae bacterium | reverse complement strand
CAATTACGAGATATGTCACGGTTGGTCTTGCTTTGATCGAATCGACGGCTATGGCGGTCGGATTTGGCAGACAGGGTTTACTAGCTGATTACAATGCAATTAATGTCATTACCGTTATTACAGCTTTTACAGCCGGTTCCGCATTCTTGATGTGGATTGGTGAGCAAATTACGGAAAATGGTGTTGGTAACGGTATTTCCATAGTGCTGACGATTAACATTATTTCCAGAATACCTCAGGATTTTGCTTCTTTGTATGATCAGTTCATGGCAGGAAAGTCTTTTGCGATTGCGGTTCTTGCCGCTGTTATTATTCTGGCAATTGTTATTGGTACGGTAATTTTAGTTGTTATTTTGAATGGGGCGGAAAGAAGAATTCCAGTACAGTATGCAAAAAAGGTGCAAGGCAGAAAGGTTGTAGGCGGACAATCGTCTCATATTCCTTTAAAGGTAAATACGAGCGGTGTTATTCCCATCATCTTTGCCTCCAGTTTATTGCAGCTCCCGATCGTCATTACTTCGTTTTTCCAGACACAGGGAACGGGCGTATGGGCGAATATTCTTCATATACTGAACTCTAGCAATTGGTTTGATTTGGATACGCCGGTTTATTCCATAGGCGTAATCATTTACATCTTATTAGTTATCTTTTTTGCTTATTTCTATACCTCAATTACATTTAATCCTTTAGAGGTGGCAAATAATATGAAGAAACAGGGAGGTTTTGTTCCTGGTATCAGACCGGGCAGACCGACCAGCGATTATCTGACGAAGATTTTGAATTACATTGTCTTTATCGGAGCAGTAGGCCTGATTATTGTAGCAATGATCCCAATCATATCAAATGGTTTGTTTGGCGCAAGCGTATCCTTTGGCGGAACGTCTTTGATCATCATTGTCGGTGTTGTTAATGAGACCCTAAAGCAGATCGAGTCACAGATGTTAGTACGTAATTATAAAGGCTTTTTGAATGATTAAGCTGCAGAAAGACAAGGCTGTACAGCCTTGTCTTGCCTGCGCATTGTGCTTCGTGGACTTGGTGCAATTTACAGGAGAATGAGTATGAAAATTATCATGTTAGGAGCCCCAGGTGCCGGAAAAGGAACCCAGGCAAAGCAGATTTCGGAGAAATACGGAATTCCTCATATTTCCACAGGGGATATTTTTCGAGCGAACATCAAGGAGCAGACAGCTCTTGGAATGGAAGCAAAACAGTATATGGATCAGGGAAAGCTTGTCCCTGATGAATTGACGGTAAAGATTCTGCTTGACAGAGTCGCAAAAGAAGATTGTAATGCAGGATATGTGCTGGATGGTTTTCCGAGAACCATTCCTCAGGCCGAGGTACTTGACAAGGCCGTTGCAGAATTAAATGAAAAAATTGATTTTGCAATCAATATAAATGTTCCTGATCAAAATATAGTTAACAGAATGTCTGGAAGAAGGGCTTGTCTGCAATGTGGAGCAACTTATCATGCTGTGAATATTCCGCCGAAAGCAGAAGGAGTCTGTGATGTATGTGGCGGTGGACTCGTATTTCGTGATGATGATAAACCGGAGACAGTTAAGAATCGTCTTGCCGTTTATCACGAACAGACCCAGCCGCTGATTGATTATTATAACAAAAAGGGAATTTTAAAAGAAGTGGACGGTACCAAGGACAGAAGCGTTGCCTTCGAGGAAATCGTTCAAATCTTAGGAGCGTAAGAAAATGGCTGTAACAGTTAAATCGTCAAGAGAAATTGAGTTGATGAGAGAGGCCGGAAGACGTCTCGAATATGTACATGAACAACTAGGGAAGGCAATCAGGCCGGGGATATCCACTTTGGACATTGATGCGCTTGGTGAAAAGCTGATCAGGGAGCAGGACGGTATTCCAAACTTCCTGCATTATAACGGATATCCGGCATCGATTTGCGTTTCCGTAAATGAAGAGGTTGTGCACGGCATACCGAATAAGCACCGTATTCTTCATGAAGGAGACATCGTCAGCCTTGATGCGGGATTGATTTATAAAGGATATCATTCCGATGCGGCCAGAACTCATGCGGTTGGAAAAATCACAAAGGAAGCACAACAGTTGATTGATGTGACCAAACAGAGCTTTTTTGAAGGCATCAAATATGCACGTGAAGGCTGCCACTTACACGATATCTCCAATGCAATCGACGACTATGTCAGCCAATTTGGTTATGGAATTGTCAGGGATCTTGTCGGACACGGTATAGGAACAAAGCTTCACGAGGATCCGCAGATACCGAATTTCCGTCAGAAGAGAAGAGGATTGCTATTAAAAGCCGGTATGACACTCGCGATTGAGCCGATGATCAATATGGGGCGCTACGATGTTGAATGGCTAGACGATGATTGGACGGTCGTAGCAGAAGACGGACTCCCCTCCGCCCACTACGAAAACACAGTCCTAATCACCACCGGAGATCCCGAGATACTGACATTGAACGCTTAGCGAGGTATTGTCGAGCTTAGCGAGAAAGTCCACCCGGATGCTAAGCGAGGTACTTTCGAGCATAGCAGAGCGTGGTGGTTCCTAGAGCTTAGCAGAGCGTAACTTCCTTATAAAATCAGAAAGGTAACCCCCATGTTAGGCAGCTTTGCAAGATCCTTAACAGGGCACGACAAAGGTCGGCTCTACATCATAATAGAAGAAAACGATTCTCTGCTGACATTGGCTGATGGTAAGCTAAGGACGCTGGAAAAGCCAAAGCAGAAGAATAGAAAACATATACAGATTGTAAAAAAGAATTGCAATAGAGATATTATAACAAAGCTTCAAAACCATAAAACAATTAATAATGAAGAAGTGAAGCGGGCAATCAAGCTCTATGAACGGGAGGTAAATGGATGTCAAAAACTGATGTAATCGAAATTGAGGGAATAGTAATTGAGAAGTTGCCTAATGCAATGTTTCGGGTAAAACTGGAAAATGAGCATGAGGTGTTGGCACATATCAGCGGAAAGCTTCGTATGAATTTTATCAGGATTCTTCCGGGTGATAAAGTGACGATCGAAATGTCTCCTTACGATCTCTCTAAGGGAAGAATCATCTGGAGAGATAAATAAAGGCAAGGTTTGTATTGATATTTAACACATAGTGTGTTATAATATAAAGCGGTCTTTTTGAGACTATGCCGGTTTTTTACAGCTTAAAAAACTGTGCAAAAGGTACGCAGTGTCGATTTTTTATGTAAAAATCGTGTACAAGGAACTGAAAGGAGGATTTAACGTGAAAGTTAGATCATCAGTAAAACCGATTTGCGAAAAATGCAAAATCATCAAGAGAAAAGGGAAAGTCAGAGTCATCTGCGAGAACCCGAAACACAAGCAGAGACAAGGTTGAGAAAAGTCTCACTATACTCTGCCAGGCACGATAGATAACTCAAAGCATAGAGGTCTTTTGACTGAATTGCGAGTCATCTACGATTGATACCGGCTGTCAACTAATAAGCCGGACAAAACCGGTCTATCCGGTCGATTACCCGCAATGGGTAGTCCAGTCAATTAGTAACTATTAATTATCACCGTTTCGACGGTGGCGAAAGAGAGGAAACAAAAATGGCTCGTATTTCTGGTGTGGATTTACCAAGAGACAAACGTGTGGAGATTGGTTTGACGTATGTATATGGCATCGGCAGACCGACTGCTACAAAGATATTAGCAGAGGCTAATGTAAATCCGGATACGCGTTGCAGGGATTTGACTGATGAGGAAGTAAAGAAAATCAGTGAAGTGATTGATGCAAGCTATCATGTAGAGGGTGATTTGAGAAGAGAGACCGCCCTTAATATTAAGAGGTTGCAGGAAATTGGATGCTATAGAGGTATCCGCCATAGGAAAGGACTTCCAGTTCGTGGGCAGAAGACAAAGACAAATGCCAGAACAAGGAAAGGTCCTAAGAGAACAGTAGCAAACAAGAAAAAGTAAATTGTAAATAATGAGAAAGTAGGTTAGTTTAAATGGCGAAAAAAGTTGCAAAGAAAGTAACAAAGAAACGTGTCAAGAAAAACGTTGAACGCGGACAGGCACATATTCAGTCATCTTTTAATAACACGATTGTAACGCTTACAGATGCTGAAGGAAATGCTCTTTCATGGGCAAGCGCCGGTGGTCTGGGATTTAGAGGTTCAAGGAAATCTACTCCATATGCGGCTCAGATGGCAGCAGAAACTGCTACGAAAGCAGCGTTAGTGCATGGCTTAAAAACTGTTGACGTTATGGTGAAGGGGCCAGGCTCGGGAAGAGAAGCAGCGATCCGTGCATTACAGGCTTGTGGTTTGGAAGTGACAAGTATCAGGGATGTGACTCCGGTTCCACATAACGGATGCCGCCCACCAAAGCGTAGAAGAGTTTAGTTTCGCATAATTTAATTAGGAGGAAAATTAGATGGCAGTCAATAGAGTTCCTGTGCTGAAAAGATGCAGATCACTTGGTTTAGAACCAATGTATTTAGGAATTGATAAAAAGTCAAAGAGAACTTTGAGAAAAACAAACAGGAAGATGAGTGAGTATGGTCTTCAGTTGAGAGAGAAGCAGAAGGCAAAATTTATTTACGGTGTATTGGAGAAGCCTTTTAGAAACTATTACAAGAAGGCAGACAGAATGAAGGGCATGACCGGTGAAAACCTGATGATTCTTCTTGAAAGCAGACTTGATAATGTTATTTTCAGAATGACATTTGCAAGAACGAGAAGAGAAGCAAGGCAAATTGTTGATCATAAGCAGGTAGCTGTAAACGGAAAGACCGTAAATATTCCGTCTTATTTAGTAAAAGCTGGCGATGTAATTGAAATCAGAGAAAAATGCAAAGGCTCACAGAGATATAAAGACATCCTTGAGGTTACGGCAGGAAGACTTGCTCCGGAGTGGCTTGATGTAGATCAAGAGAATTTCAAAGGAACTGTAAAGGAGCTTCCTACGCGCGAAGCGATTGATGTACCGGTTGATGAGATGCTTATTGTCGAGTTATATTCTAAGTAATCAGTAAACTGAAAGTTACTGGTATTCTAAAAAGGAGGTACTTTGCAGTGTTTGATTTTGAAAAGCCGAAGATTGAGATTGTTGAAATCTCAGAAGATAAGAAGTACGGAAGGTTTGTTGTTGAACCACTGGAAAGAGGTTACGGCACAACACTTGGCAATTCGCTCAGAAGAATTATGCTGTCTTCCCTGCCGGGCGTTGCGGTCAGCCAGATAAAGATCGACAGTGTTCTGCATGAGTTCAGTTCAATTCCGGGTGTGAAGGAAGACGTGACTGAAATTATCATGAACATCAAAAGCCTTGCAATTAAGAACAGCAGTTCAACCAATGAGCCCAAGACAGCATTTATTGAATTCGAAGGCGAAGGTGTTGTGACAGCTGCCGATATTCAGGTGGATCAGGACATTGAAATTTTAAATCCGGAGCTTCCCATCGCTACATTAAATGGCGGATCAGATTGTAAGCTGTATATGGAGTTGACAATTACCAGGGGTAGAGGTTACGTGAGCGCCGACAAGAATAAGAACGAGGATCTGCCAATCGGAGTGATTGCAGTGGATTCCATTTATACACCTGTTGAGCGTGTTAATCTGACGGTAGAGAATACACGTGTTGGTCAGATTACGGATTTTGATAAGCTGTCATTGGATGTGTATACAAACGGTACACTTGCGCCGGATGAAGCAGTCAGTTTGGCGGCAAAGGTACTTAGTGAGCATCTTTCCTTGTTCATTGATCTTTCTGAAAAGACAAGCGGTATTGAAGTGATGATCGAGAAGGAAGACAACGAAAAAGAAAAAGTGCTTGAAATGAACATTGATGAGCTTGAGCTTTCCGTTCGTTCCTATAACTGCTTGAAGAGAGCAGGCATTAATACGGTGGAGGAACTTACAAACAGAACTTCCGAAGATATGATGAAGGTTCGTAACCTCGGAAGAAAGTCTCTGGAAGAGGTTCTTACGAAACTGAAGGAGCTTGGTCTGCAGTTGAATTCCGGCGACGAATAAAAAGAACAGGCAAGACCAAACCGATAAAACCGAATGGTGCGGTGCGGCTAAATAAATATAGTAACCAGATAACAATGCCCTTAGGGGCAGTATTCGGTAAGTAAGCCCAAAGTGCGTGGCCGGATATCGATTTTATGCATAAACAATGCATAGCTTGGAGGAACATCATGGCAAAATATAGAAAGCTTGGCAGGACATCCAGCCAGAGAAAAGCGTTACTTAGAAATCAGGTAACAAATCTGCTTTATCATGGAAAGATCGTGACAACAGAAGCGAAAGCAAAAGAAATCAGGAAGATCGCAGAAGGTCTTGTTGCACTTGCTGTAAAGGAAAGAGACAACTTTGAGACAGTTAAGGTTCAGGCAAAGGTTGCCGTAAAGGATAAAGACGGCAAGAGGGTAAAAGAGGTTGTTGAC
>CAZBRY010000112.1:0-1485 GCA_964494285.1 uncultured Lachnospiraceae bacterium | reverse complement strand
AAAGTTTGATACGGTTGAAAAGGAAGTCAAGAAGGATCTGCCATCCAGATTACATGCAAGAAGACAGATGCTCAAGGTTCTTTATCCGATTACCGAAGTGCCCGCTGCCGGAGCAGGAAGAAAGAAAAATACGAAGGAAGTCGATTTGGTGGCAAAGCTTTTTGATGAAATTGCACCGAAGTATGCAGATCGCAAGGGCGGTTACACAAGAATCGTAAAGATCGGCCAGCGTAAAGGTGACGCAGCAATGGAAGTGCTGATCGAGTTAGTATAATCGGCTCCATTGCCGCTAATCGGCAAATTATAAACGACCTTCAGAACAGTTGTGATTGTTCTGAGGGTCGTTTTAATTTCCGAACGCTGCTGGAGCCATAGTACCTTACTCTGTAGAAAATTAAGTTTTGATGTTTTTTATTAATTATCTACATTGACATAAAATTTTTTAAATGCTACTATGGCATCAGACAAGTATGTTAAATAGTTGTCAATTAAAAACACAGGAGGATCGATATGAGACTGAAGGGAAAAGTAGCTGTTGTCACTGGTTCGAGTTCCGGTATGGGACGTGATATCGCGCTTATGTATGCGAAAGAAGGAGCAAAGGTTCTTGCTGTTGCCCGGCGTGCCGAGCGCCTGAGCGCTTTGGTAGAAGAAGCAAAAAGCTTTGAAGGCGAGATCGTCGCTTATCCGGCAAATTTATCCGTTCCGGAAAGCGTGGAAAGCATGGTCGACGAAGCCGTTAAAGTCTTTGGAAAGTTGGATATTCTTGTTAATAATGCCGGAATTATGGACAATATGAGCGGTGTTGGAAATACAACCGATGAAATGTATGATAAGGTTTTTAATGTCAATGTCAAAGCGCCTATGATTGCTATGCGAAAAGCGGTCAATTACTTTGAGACGGTCGGCGGAGGCGTTATTATTAATGTTGCTTCCATCGGCGGATTAAAGGGCGGCGCCGCAGGCGCGATCTATACGGCGAGCAAACATGCGCTGGTCGGTCTCACAAAAAATACGGGCTATATGTATGCGCTCAAAAATATCCGCTGCAATGCGATTTGCCCGGGTGCGATCGCGACTGAAATCGCGACGACCGAAACGATGCAGCATCTCGATCCGACAGGCGCTGCAAGATGCGGACTTGGCATGGGCTTAAATCCCGGCACCGGCAGCGGAAACGATATCGCTTCTCTCGCAGTATTTTTAGCAAGCGAGGAGTCTTCTTTTATCAATGGACAAAGCATCGCAATCGACGGCGGCTGGACAGCTTACTAAGGATTGCTTACCTATTAGACCACCGGCTGGAAGGCCGGTGGTTTTGGGTTATGAATCAAGCGGCAGTCTTTCGGGATAAACTGAAATTTTACGCTTTCCAGGGCCTTGCTTTATCTAGCCATCCATTCTCTTTCCAATAATTTGTTTCAGATGATGTGTCATTAGGATTTTTCCGTGCCAATGCCATCATATTGAACATAAATCTGATAT
>CAZBRY010000111.1:0-7932 GCA_964494285.1 uncultured Lachnospiraceae bacterium | reverse complement strand
TGCGATGCGTCCGGGTGTGTTTGCGGCGCTTTTGATGCTCGGTGTGGCGGCGGAGCTTGTTTTAAAAAAGCGCATTTCCTTTCACCATACGCTTGACTGGCTGGTGGCAGTCTATTTTTTCTATAACCTGCTTTCGGTCATCTGGCTCACGAAGAGCGGACTGCCCGCAAAAATTTATGCGGATGAATTCGCCAGCTCTGTGCTGCCGATCCTATTTTATATGGTAGGAAGGACGGCGAAGGAACGAACGAAGGATTTTTACAAAAAATTTCTTCTGGCGTTGTTGCTCATTTGCGTCATCGGGCTGTTGCTTTATATCACGGCGCCGCAGTTTTACCTGGACTACCTTTTCAAATGGAGCTATATTTCCAAGGCGGATGCGCCGACGATGCGCATTCGGATGCATTCTGTCATTGGAAGCACAATTTTGGGCTTTCTGGCCGTATCCGGGATGTTAGCCGCCTCTTATTTTCTAATGGAGAACAAGGAACGCAAGATGGGGATTCTCTTTTTGGGGCTGAATTTCGTATTTGCGTTGCTCAGCAACCAGCGCTCTGCAATGGTTGTAGCGGTCCTCATTTTAATTTATGTGAATCAGCTGGTGTTTTTTGAATTTCGGCTGATCAAAAAGAAGTTTTTTTTCATTGAGTGTGCGGCAATTCTAACCGCTTTTCTGGGTTTGTGCCTCGTTTCCTTTGAGGTGGTCATGAAAATCTATTATCGGCTCGTTTCCCTGCCGGGAGCGATCGGACAGCGGAGCGAGCAATGGGTGGCCGCCGTTAACAATATGTACAGCTATTGGTTTGGCAACGGACTTGGAGCGAATGGGCATAAGGCGCTGGATTTTGAAGGAACGCATGTCATAGCCGACGGTGGTCTGATTAAGATGTTCTGCGAGGAAGGTATTTTAGGTTTTTCGATTTTTCTGTATATTTTAATTCTGATTTTTACAAAGAGCGTCCGGCATTTGAAGGACTGCTATGTAGAACTTGGTGTGATCGCGATTGCACTGCTGCAGTCGATTGGCTCGAATATTATATCATTTCAGCTTGCTGCCCCTATTTTTTGGTTTGCGGTGGGCCGGTGTGCGGATGTAATAAGCAGTCATGCGTACGGAGATACTGACGGGGCAGGCAACGACAGGAAACAGGAGTAACTTTTATTTATGAGAATCATGTGTTTATATTTACCGCAATATCATGAATTTCCCGAAAATAATGAATGGTGGGGCGAGGGCTATACGGAGTGGACAGCCGTGAAGCGCGCGCTTCCGCTTTACAAAGGGCACAAACAGCCGCGTGTGCCGCTTCACGGGCGTTATTATGATCTTGTGAAGCAGGGAGAGGAAACATGGCGGTGGCAGGCGGCACTCGCAAAGGAATACGGGATTTACGGATTCAGTATTTATCAATATTGGTTTCAGGGGCGGCAGTTGATGGAGCAGCCGATGGAACTTCTGCTTGCGCATCCGGAGATCGACATCCGCTACAATATTTGCTGGGCGAATGAAACATGGACGCGGACGTGGTATGATCTTGCCGAAGAAATTTTGATGAAACAGGACTATGGGACAGAGGCGGACTGGCGCGTTCACTTTGCGTATTTGTTGCCATTTTTTCAGGATGAGCGGTATGTGAAGGTGGACGGCAAGCCCGTATTTCAAATTTACCGTACATTCGATATCGCCTGCTTAGAGGAAATGCTTGATTGTTTCCGCAGATGGGCTGTCGAAGCCGGTTTTCCGGGTCTTTATATTGTGTCCGGCAAGACGGCTGGGCAGCAGGAGCAGCGAAAAGAGCTGGTGGATGCCTATTATTATTTTGAGCCGGGTTATACATTGAAGCACGACTTTTCAAAAGTGAAGGAGTTCCGGTACAACTTATCTGTCCTGACGAAGACAGTGCTTAACAGCTTTAAGAAAAAAAAGCTGCTGGAGCGCAGCATTCCAGGGGATTGGATCGTTGAGAGGATTGCTGAGAGGAGCTATGCGGACGACGAATTTCCGGGTCTGATCCCTGATTGGGACAATACACCGCGCAGGAGCTATAAAGGGCTTGTATACAAAAATACGAATCCCGTTAAATTTGAGCAGGTGCTGCGTAAGCTGAAGGAACAGGTACGGGGCAGGGATGCAGATTTCGTGCTGATCAACGCGTGGAACGAGTGGGGCGAGGGCGCGATGCTCGAACCGGACGAGACGCGAAAATATGCCTATTTGGAGGCGGTTCAGCGCGTGATGGAGGAAGATGGACAGAATGCCTAAGGTGAGCATCATCATAATTATATATAAGGTGGAACGCTTTTTGGAGCAGTGCTTAAGGAGCGTGACGGGACAGACATATCAAAATCTTGAGATTATCTGCGTTGTCGGCATGGGGGACAGTGCCTGTGAGGAAATTTGTGACCGGATTGCATCCGAGGATGCGCGGGTTCTCTTGCTCAAAGAGGAGCCAAAGGGAACGGCCGTCGCAAGAAATCAGGGGCTTGATGCGGCTACGGGCGATTATATCGGTTTTGTGGACGGAGACGATTACATAGATACAGATATGGTGGAGACGATGGTGCAGGCGGCTCTTTTGCATGATGCGGATATATCTGTGACAGGCAAATATTATGCGTATGAAAACTGCGTGGACGGGACTTTTGAGGATTTGGAATATGTGCTTAATACGGAACAGGCATTTGAAATGATTTTATATCAGGAAGGATTTTTCCTGCATTTATGGGATAAGCTTTACAAAAGAACATTGTTTGATACGATCCGGTTTCCGGTCGGGCAGCTTGTGGAGGATCGGCAGATTGCACACCGGATTTTGTCGCAGGCAAAAAAAATTGTCTATCATACGGCCTCGAAGTATTATTTCCGCGTCAGTGCGGACAGCGGCTCCCGTGTCGAACAGAATCTGCTGCTGTCTTTACAGGCGGATGATGAGATCTGTGAAAAGCTTTTAAAGCAGTACCCGAACCTGAAGGACGCGGTTTCGTTCTTTCTTGTTCAGGAGAATATGAGTGTGATCCAAAACAGCGTGCTGTTTGGTGTCTATTCCAAAGAGCATGACCGGGAATGTCTGTCCTATGTGCGGACGCACATGAAGGCGGTCAGAAAGAATCCGCGCGTGCCCCGAAATCTGAAATTAAAAATGCTGCTGTGCAGCGGCAGCCCATGGCTGTTTGCGAAGATCACGGCATATCGCAGAAAGCGGTTTTTGAAGAATCATATTTTATATCAGACAGGTGCGGATTGGATTCAAACCTTTCAAAAGCAAGGGCTGTAAAATCTAGAAATGATCGTGCGGCGAGCAGGAAGCCATGACGGAAAGGAGCAAATGGTGCAGGATTTTCGCGATAAAAAAATACTTTTTATATGCCGGGAGACTTACTCGATGCCGCTGTGGTTTCTGGCGAGAAGTTTAAAAGGGGACAACGAGGTTGCCGCCTTTTATATCATGTCCACGGAATGTAGCTACAATAAATGTTATTACAACGAAAACACGTATTACAAGTTCAAGGAAGAGCTTCCCGACGTCAAGCTATATGATGTGCGGGACATTTGCGAACAGTATACAAAGGGGCTGAAGCAGAAAGAATCGCCCGTCGATCTCGCCTATCTTGAAAAAATAGAGACGGAATATACGCATTTTAAAAACCTGAATTTGCAGTTGATGAGCTCGCAAGAAAATACGAGGCACTATCATTATCGTTATTACTGGTCGCATACTAATTACAATGAAAACATGTATTGGCTGGAGCTAAACTATAAAAAAATTCTCTCTATTTTTGAGGAGTTTAAACCGGATATGATTCTGGACTTTGACAATGCGGAGCTGCAGCGAACGATTATCAACGAGATCGCCTACCGGAAAGGGATTCCCTACATTACGGTGGAATATTCCAAATTTGGCTATTACAAATACCCGACTTTTCAGAATACGATTGGCATCGATGATTATGTTGTGAAGGCATATGAGGCCAATCTGAAAAAGTCAAAGGAGGAGCTGGCTGAGTCCTATGCTTATATTGAAGACTATAGAAAACAGACGACGATCATGAACCAGGAGTTTGCCGGAACGGTGACAAGCCAGTATGAACGGGATTCCCTCATTTGGATTCTGCGTGTGATGCGCGGGAAATGGAATTATTTCTGGAACATGGATATCACGAAAAAGAATCTGAAAATCAAACGCACAAACAAGATTCTGTATGCACCGAGCGTTCCTTACTTTTTTCATTATTTACAGGTGATGCTGCTCAGAAGAAAATTGATGGGCAAAAATAAATACTTTGAGAACCCGGTGCCGGGAGAGGATTACGTTTATATGCCCCTCCATCTTATACCCGAATCGACCGTATTTGTAAAGGCTTCGTACTATGTGGACGAGTGCAATTTGATCGAGCAGGTGTCTAAGTCCCTTCCGGTCGGTTGGAAGCTTTACGTGAAGGAGCATCAGGCGATGCTCGGCGAGCGGGGCGTACAATTTTATAAAAAGGTAAAGGAGCTTCATAATGTCCGCCTCGTCCAGGTCAATTACTACCATGATCCGAAGCCGTGGATTGCAAAGGCAAAGGGAGTTGTGACGATTGTCGGAACGACTGCGTATGAAGAGGCGCTGCTCGGGCGTAAGTCGCTTCTGTTTGGCGATGTGCCGTTTGCGCTGATCGACGGAATTACGCGCGTCAGAAGCTTTGAGGATTTACCGGCGCTGATCAGGGAGTTTGGTGAAATTGAAAATATACACTCTTGCGCCGCTTATTTGCAGACGATGAAGGAAATTGGCTTTGAGATTGATCTGTTTTATCTGATGGGGAAGGCCGAAAAGGTGTTGGCAGGGAAAGAGCAGGAGGATGAGAAGTTTGAGGAACAGCTAAAACAGCTGCTTGCGTTTTATCAGGCGGGCTATGCGCGCTATAAGGAGGAGCATTGATGGAAAGTACGATGATCAGCCGGTTGGAAAGCGGTCGGTTCGTTCTGATCGCTGAGATTGGCGTCAATTATTATGATATTGCGACAAAAGAGGGGATTACGGTGATGGAAGCGGCGAAGGAAATGGTGAAGGCGGCGGCTGACGCCGGCATTCATGCCGTAAAGTTTCAGACCTATAAAGCGGGCACGCTTGCGGCGAAAGCGTCTCCCTCTTACTGGGACACGACGGAGGAGCCGACAACATCGCAATATGAGCTGTTTCAAAAGTTTGACAGCTTTGGCTATGAGGAATATAAAGAATTAAAGGCCTATGCGGACGCCTTGAAAATTGAATTTCTGTCCACAGCCTTTGATTTTGAATCCGCGGATTATCTCGACGAGTTGATGGACGTCTATAAAATTTCTTCCTCCGATTTGTCTAATCTGCCGTTCATTGCACATCAGGCAAAGAAAAATAAATCGATCCTGTTATCGGTCGGTGCATCGGAGCTGCCGGAAATTGAGGCCGCGATTGACACGATCCGGATGCATAACGAAAAGCCGATCGTGCTGCTTCACTGCGTGCTTGAATATCCGACGCCGCTTCGGGATGCGAATTTACTAAAGATTTCCTCGCTGGCAAATCAATTTCCGGATTTGTATATCGGCTATTCGGATCATACGAAGCCGACGGAAAACTGCGATGTCATCAAGGCGGCGTATAATCTTGGCGCGCTTTGTGTTGAGAAGCATTTTACGCTTGACAAGACGCTGAAAGGAAACGACCATTATCATGCGATGGATCCGGAAGACGCCAAGCGGATTTTAAAGGGGATTGAAGAGATGGATCTCATACGCGGAAAGGGTGAGCTGTGCTGTCTGGAAACCGAGCTGACCGCGCGTAAAAATGCGAGACGCTCCATTGTCTCGGCCATGGACATTAGAAAAGGGACGCTCGTCACAGAGGAAATGGTGACGTTTAAACGTCCGGGAACCGGTATTTCCCCGACCGAACTGCCGGGGCTGGTCGGCAGGATCGCGGTTCAAGATATCGCGGAGGACACAATTTTAATGGACTGGATGTTTACATCATGAGAAAAGAAAAAGGAAATAAGGTAATCAAATCCGGAATCTGGTATATGATTTCGAGCATTTCCATCAGAGCGATTGCGATTGTCACGACGCCGATTTATACGAGCATGCTGACGACGGCCGACTATGGACGTGCCAATACGTTTAATTCCTGGATCGATATCTTCAATATTCTCACCTGCCTGTGTGTCGTATACAGCATTGGACGGGCAAAAATTGATTTCGGAGATCAGTTTGACGAGTACATGTCGGCGCTGCAGGGTCTTTCCAGCTCATTTGCTTTTTTTGTGCTGCTTGCGGCGACAATGTTCAGGGAGCAGATTTCAGCGGCGATCAAATACGAGGTACCGCTGGTCATCGTGCTGTTTGTGTATCTGATGATTTCTCCTTCCGTGGAGTACATGCAGCAGAAATGCCGATACGAATATAAATATAAAGAAAATATTGCGATTTCCATTATTTCCTGTCTCGGGACGATTCTGTTTTCTGTCGCCCTGATGTTGCTGTTCAATGAAAAGCGCTATTTTGGAAAAATTTTAGGAACGCTGCTACCGACGTTTATGATGGGCATTTGGTTTTATGTCCGTATTTTACGAAAGGGGCGCGTGTTCTATAAAAAAGAATACTGGGTCTATGCCTTGAAAATGGGATTGCCGATGATTCCGCACGCGTTGGCGCTTACGGTGCTGGCACAGATCGACCGAATCATGATCAAGGACATTTGCGGAGATGCGGATAACGGACTTTATACGTTTGGCTACAGCTTTGCGACGCTGCTTGCCATTTTCACGAATGCGATCGGACAGGCATGGCTGCCGTGGTTTAACGATCAGCTGCATGCAGAGAACAAACAGCAGATTCGTCAGATTCAAAAAAAGCTCGTGCTGCTCGGTGCGTTTTTAACAATTGGTTTTATTACGGTTGCGCCGGAGGCGCTGATGATTCTTTCACCCAACTCACCTGATTACTGGCAGGCAAAATGGGTCATTCCTCCGGTTGCGCTTGGGACGCTGGCGCAGTATTATTATACGAATTATGTTAATGTGGAGCTGTTTTATAAGAAGACGCCAATCATTGCCGTCAGCTCCATTCTGGCAGCGGTTGTCAATTATGTGCTGAATTTGCTCTTTATTCCGCGCTATGGTTATATTTCCGCGAGCTATACGACGTTGTTCAGTTATTTGTTTCTGCTGCTGTTTCATTATATCGCGACCCGCTTTGTTCTCAAGAAACGAGTCTATGCCAACTTTTACATGTTTGCCTCGATGGCGATTTGCTGCGGGATTGGCCTTTTGATGAGTGTCTTTTATCAGGATGGAATCGAGATCATTCTGGCAAGATATTGCCTAGCGGCGGCGATACTTGGAATTTTTGCATTTCTCAAAAGACGTGATATAATGTTACTGCTTACCTATATCAAACAGCACTATTTTAAGAAGGATAACCAAAGGAGTCAGGGATGAAAACACTGATAGTGATACCAGCCAGAGGCGGTTCCAAGAGAATACCCAGGAAAAATGTGCGGATCATGTGCGGAAAGCCACTGATCTGTTATTCGATAGAAAATGCAAATGCGCTCAAGGCTTACATGGATGTGGATGTCGCTGTTTCGACGGATGACGAGGAGCTTGGCGGCATCGTGGAAAAAAGAAATGTGGTGGTGATCGCCCGTCCGAAGGAGCTTGCGACGGATCAGGTGACGCTCGACCCCGTTATTTACCATGCCGTGCAGTATATGGAGCGCGAAAAGCAATGTACTTACGATACCGTCATTACGATGCAGGCAACCTCTCCGACGTTGAAATTTCAGACACTGAAAAAGGCGATCCACTTTTTTGAGGAATCCGAGTGGGATACGATTTTAAGTGCGATGAACAAGCCACATTTGTCCTGGGGGATGCGTGATGGCAATATTACGAAAAATTATGAGAAGCGTCTGA
>CAZBRY010000110.1:1671-8092 GCA_964494285.1 uncultured Lachnospiraceae bacterium | reverse complement strand
GAACGTTGCTCGTCAGGCAACTCTCAAAGCAGGTTTGCCGATCGAAGTACCTGCGGTTACCATGAACGTAGTTTGTGGTTCCGGTCTTAACTGCGTAAACCAGGCTGCACAGATGATCATGGCAGGCGATGCAGACATCGTTGTGGCAGGTGGCATGGAAAATATGTCCTTAGCTCCGTATGCTGTTCCGCAGGCTCGTTTTGGATATAGAATGAATAACGCTACGTTGGTAGATACGATGGTAAACGATGCATTATGGGATGCATTCAACGACTATCATATGATCATGACTGCAGACAATATTTGCCGTGAATGGAACCTGACACGCGGTGAGCTTGATGAGTTTGCGCTTGCAAGCCAGCAGAAGGCTTGTGCGGCACAGGAAAACGGCGCATTTGACAAGGAAATCGTTCCGGTACCCGTAAAGGTTAAGAAGGAAACCGTACTGTTTGCAAAAGATGAAGGCCCTCGTGCCGGCTCTACAATAGAAGGACTTGCAAAGCTGCGCGCGATCAATCCGGACGGCTTCGTTACGGCAGGCAATGCTTCCGGCATCAACGACGGTGCGGCGGCGATCGTTGTGATGAGCGAGGAAAAGGCAAAGGAGCTTGGCGTAAAGCCGATGGCGACATTCGTAGCAGGCGCACTTGCGGGTGTCAGACCGGAGGTCATGGGCATCGGACCTGTCGCAGCCACACAGAAGGTATGCGACAAGACAGGCATGAAGGTAGAGGATTTTGATCTGATCGAAGCAAACGAAGCATTTGCGGCACAGTCCGTAGCGGTCGGCAAGGATCTGGGCTTTGATTTGAGCAAGCTGAATGTCAATGGCGGCGCCATCGCTCTCGGACATCCGGTAGGCGCATCTGGCTGCCGTATTCTCGTCACTCTGCTTCATGCGATGGAAGCACGCGATGCGAAGAAGGGTCTTGCGACACTTTGTATCGGAGGCGGTATGGGCTGCGCTACGATTGTAGAAAGAGATTAACCTGTTGTTTTTTGAGACGAAAGATAGATTAATAAAAAAGGAGAAAACGCATGGAATTTGTATTGTATGAGCAGAAAGGTGCGGTAGGAGTGATTACCATCAGCCGTGAGAAGGCGCTGAACGCTTTGAATTCAGTAGTTCTTGAAGAATTGGGTCAGACGCTTGACGCGGTCGATTTGAATGCAGTGAGATGCTTGATTTTGACAGGCGCGGGACAGAAGTCTTTCGTGGCCGGAGCAGATATCGGTGAGATGAGCACGCTGACAAAGGCTGAGGGAGAAGCATTCGGTAAGAAAGGGAATGATGTGTTCCGTAAGTTGGAAACATTTCCGATCCCGGTTATCGCTGCAATCAATGGATTTGCTCTTGGCGGCGGCTGCGAGATTTCCATGAGCTGCGATATCAGGATCTGTTCTGATAATGCCATCTTCGGACAGCCGGAGGTAGGGCTTGGAATTACACCGGGCTTTGGCGGCACGCAGAGACTTGCGCGTATCGTAGGTGTAGGAATGGCGAAGCAAATGATTTATACGGCACGAAATATTAAGGCCGAGGAGGCATACCGGATCGGTCTTGTTAATGCGGTATATACGCAGGAAGAATTACTTCCGGCAGCAGAAAAGATGGCTGCAGGCATTGCAAAGAATGCGCCAATTGCTGTTCGCAACAGCAAAAAGGCGATTGATGACGGACTTCAGGTCGATATGAATGCGGCAATCGTGATCGAAGAGAAGCTGTTTGGCGACTGCTTTGAGACGGCGGATCAGAAGTATGGAATGGACTTTTTCCTCGACAAAAACAAGGAAAAAGTAAAGGAAGCATTTAAAAACTGTTAATTAATCTAAGGAGGATTATAGAATGAAGGTTGGAGTAATCGGTGCAGGAACGATGGGTTCTGGTATTGCACAGGCATTTGTTATGACAGATGGTTATGAAGTATGTCTTTGCGACATTAAGACAGAATATGCAGAAGGCGGAAAGGCCAAGATTCAAAAGAACATGAACTTTCTTGTGAGTAAGGAAAAGATTACACAGGAAAAAGCAGATGAAATCATGGGCAAAATTACAACAGGTTTAAATGATATTTGTGCGGACTGCGATCTGATTATTGAGGTTGCTCTTGAGAAGCTGGAAATTAAGCAGAGTATTTTCAAGGAGCTGATGGGAATTGTAAAGAAGGACTGCATGTTTGCATCCAACACCTCTTCTCTTTCCATCACGAAAATCGGCGAAGGACTGGACAGACCGATGATCGGTATGCATTTCTTCAATCCGGCCGACAGAATGAAGCTTGTCGAGGTAATCAAGGGTGAGAATACACCGCAGGAAATGGTAGATAAGATCAAGGAGATTTCCGTTGAAATTGGCAAGACTCCTGTAGAAGTAAAGGAAGCTCCGGGCTTTGTTGTAAATAGGATTCTCATTCCGATGATCAACGAAGCAATTGGCGTATTTGCTGCAGGTACGGCATCTGCAGAGGATATTGATATTGCGATGCAGCTTGGCGCATCTCATCCGATGGGACCTCTTCACTTGGGAGATTTGGTAGGTCTTGATATCTGCCTTGCAATCATGGAAGTACTCTACAATGAGACGAAGGATGAGAAGTATGCACCTCAGCCTCTTTTAAAGAAGATGGTAGAGGAGAAGAAGCTTGGCAGAAAGACAGGGATCGGCTTTTTTGATTATTCCAAATAAGCGGCATCATGCCTTAACAGACAAAGAAAAATTAATTTAAATGGATATGGAGGAATTAAATCATGGATTTTGCATTAAGTAAAGAACATGAAATGGCCAGAACTCTTTTCAGGGATTTTGCCCAAAAGGAAGTAAAGCCGTTGGCTCAGGAAGTAGATGAGACAGAAGTGTTCCCGAGAGGAACCGTTGAAAAAATGGCTAAGGCAGGATTTCTTGGAATTCCTGTACCGAAGGAGTATGGCGGACAGGGCTGTGATCCTTTGGCATATACGATGTGCGTGGAAGAGCTTTCCAAGGTTTGCGGAACAACAGGTGTTATTGTATCTGCGCATACCTCCCTTTGTTGTGATCCGATTTTGACATACGGAACGGAAGAGCAAAAGCAGAAATATCTTCCGCCTCTTGCAAGGGGTGAGAAAATCGGTGCGTTTGGTTTGACAGAGCCGGGTGCGGGAACAGACGCACAGGGACAGCAGACAAAGGCTGTACTGGACGGTGATGAGTGGGTGCTCAACGGCTCTAAGATCTTTATCACGAACGGCAAGGAAGCAGATGTCTATGTGATTTTTGCCGTAACGGGAACCGTTGAAAAACGCGGCAAGCTTATTAAAGAAATCTCCGCTTTTATCGTAGAAAAAGGTACACCGGGCTTTACGTTTGGTACGAAGGAGAAGAAAATGGGTATCCGTGGATCTTCCACATACGAGCTCATTTTTACGGATTGCAGAATCCCGAAGGGAAACATCCTCGGAAAAGAAGGAAAGGGCTTCGGCATTGCGATGCATACGCTCGATGGCGGACGAATCGGTATTGCGGCACAGGCACTTGGACTTGCGGAGGGCGCTCTTGAGTGTGCGATTGCATATGTAAAGGAAAGAAAGCAGTTTGGCAGGCCGATTGGTGCGTTCCAGAATACGCAGTTCCAGATTGCGGATATGGCGACAAAGGTGCAGGCTGCGCAGCTTCTTGTATACAAGGCAGCAATGGCGAAGGCTACACAGAAGTCCTACTCCCTAGAAGCGGCGATGGCAAAGCTTTATGCCGCAGAGGTTGCGATGGAAGTGACGACAAAGGCTGTTCAGCTTCACGGCGGTTACGGATATACAAGAGAGTATGACGTAGAGCGTATGATGCGTGACGCAAAGATCACGGAAATCTACGAAGGCACGAGCGAAGTGCAGAGAATGGTTATTTCAGCAAACATCATGTAGGTTCGGACGTACATTTGAAATGACAAACCAAACTATAAAAGGAGAGATTTTACAATGAAAATTGTTGTTTGTATTAAACAGGTACCCGATACAAAGGGCGGAGTCAAGTTTAATCCGGATGGAACGCTTGACAGAGCCGCAATGCTCACGATCATGAACCCGGATGACAAGGCAGGACTGGAAGCGGCGCTCAGATTAAAGGATGAGCATGGCGCAGAAGTAACCGTTGTTACGATGGGTCTTCCGAAGGCAGAGGAAGTGCTTCGCGAAGCGATGGCAATGGGTGCGGATAAGGGCATTCTTGTGACAGATCGCGTTCTTGGCGGTGCCGATACTTGGGCTACCTCCCAGACACTTGCAGGAGCGCTCCGCAATTTGGAGTATGATTTGATTATCACAGGCCGCCAGGCAATCGACGGTGATACCGCGCAGGTTGGACCGCAGATTTCCGAGCATTTGGGAATTCCAGTTATTTCCTACGCGCAGAATATTAAAATTGAAGGTGACAGCGTAATCGTAGAGCGTCAGTATGATGACAGATATCATGTATTAAAGGCAAAAATGCCATGCCTGATTACGGCGCTTGCAGAGTTAAACGAGCCGCGCTACATGACACCGGGTGGAATTTTTGATGCTTATAAAGAGGAAATCACCGTATGGGGCAGAGCGGACTTAAAGGACGTAGATGATTCCAATCTCGGACTGAAGGGCTCACCGACACAGATTGCAAAGGCTTCCGACAAGGTAAGAAAGGGCATCGGTGAAAAGGTTGTCCTCGGTGCTGCGGAGTCTGTAGATTACATTGTTGACAAGTTAAAAGTAAAGCATGTGCTCTAATAGCTTATTACTGAAAATATAGCGAGGAAAGGTGAATAAAATGAACTTGGAAGAATATAAAGGCGTATTTGTCTTTGCGCAGCAGGTAGATAATAAGTTGAGCGGAATTGCATTGGAGCTTGTTGGCAAAGGTAAAGATCTTGCAAAGGATCTGGAAACAGAAGTAACGGCAGTATTAATCGGCGATCAGGTGAAGGATCTTGCACAGGAGCTTGCGCAGTATGGAGCCGATCGGATCATCGTTGTGGATGATCCCGAATTAAAAGAATACAGAACGGAGCCTTACACACATGCACTTGCATCTGTAATCGAAAAATACAAGCCGGAAATTGTACTGGTAGGCGCGACGGCAATCGGCCGTGATTTAGGTCCAAGAGTATCCGCCAGAATTCATACGGGTCTGACGGCAGACTGTACACAGCTTGACATCGGGGATTTCCCGTTGGTTGCGATAGAGGGAAGAGAGCAGCTTCATAATCAGCTCTTGATGACACGTCCTGCATTCGGCGGAAATACGATTGCAACAATTGCATGTCCAAACTTCCGTCCGCAGATGGCAACCGTTCGTCCGGGCGTTATGCAGAAGGCCGCTAAGAATCCGGAAGCCAAGGCTGTCATAGAGGAATTCAATCCGGGCTTTGCATTCAATAACAATTATGTTGAAATCATGGAAGTGATAAAGGCTGTTTCCAACGCTGCTGATATTATGGATGCGAAGGTTCTTGTATCCGGCGGCCGCGGCGTGGGCTGTCAGGAGAGCTTTGGAATGCTCAAAGACCTTGCGGATGCACTTGGCGGTATGGTCAGCTGCTCCCGTGCGGTAGTGGATTCCGGCTGGAAGCCAAAGGATCTGCAAGTAGGCCAGACGGGCAAGACGGTTCGCCCGAATGTATACTTTGCAATTGGTATTTCCGGTGCAATCCAGCATTTGGCCGGTATGGAGGAATCCGACATCATCATCGCGATCAACAAGGATGATACCGCTCCGATTTTCGATGTGGCAGATTACGGCATTGTAGGCGATTTCAATAAAATCGTACCGATGCTGACAGAGAAGATCAAGGCAGAGAAAGCAGTAAAATAAAAAATGAAGTTTAAATAAATAAAGAAAGAAGAATGGACAGCCAAACCAGTTAGGATGTCCGTTCTTTTTTGGTTTGAAAAAAATACAAGAGTGGGTAGCTAAATGGATTGCGGGATACGGACAATTATGTAATAATAGAGGTGAAAAAAGCGGGTCATGCCGTAGAAAAGAGGAGCGTATCAGGTGGAAAAGGAAGTGGGATGCTTCAAGGTCTGGACAGATAAGGATGGAAGAAGGATCGTTTATTCGAGAGGGCGTGGAGTCGCAAGGGCTCATGAGATAGAGGGGCTTTACGAGACAATAGCAGAGTTGGCAAAGGAATGGCAGGATGAGACGGGATGGGCATATATCGCATTCATTGAGGCACTTCATCAGGTAAGTCCGAAGGGAAGCACCCGCTACGTGAAGCTTCATGAGACGCTGGCGGCCGACGGCTGTAAATATATTGCCTATATCGAAGGAAACTCCTATGAAGTTTCCGTGCAATCCTCCAAACATAAACAGATGTCCAATACGCCGCAGACGGAAAACAGATATTTTCCCACGGTAGACAAGGGTCTTGCGTGGCTTGCGACGAAGGGAATATAAATAAAAAGCTTTCCC
>CAZBRY010000110.1:0-1661 GCA_964494285.1 uncultured Lachnospiraceae bacterium | reverse complement strand
CAAGAGTCAATTGCAGCTCGTCCATGAGCGGGACGAACTTTTCGGAGAAGAAGGAGGCAAATTTCTGATTGCCGGATTTTGCGAGGGAGACGGTCAGAAAACGGTACCAATCGTTGATATCCGAACCGAACCGCCATTCATAAGCCATTTCAAAGCCCATCTGATCCGCAAGATAGCGGATCGATTCGTTGGAAAACAGGTGCGTATGTGTTCCGCCGGTATGACGGTTGTAGCAATGCTGGTTTGCCGCTTCAAAGACGCAGCTAAAGGAAAGCATCGGAACAGAGGCATACAGATACCGAATATTTTCGTTGTCCCTGATCGCATCCAGGTTTTCCTTTAAATTGATCAAATGCTCCAGCACGCCGATCGCAGAAACGATAGTCGCGTCCGTTTTCCTGATATAACCGATCGAGTCGTGCAGCCCTACATGCTTAAGGATCGTCTCACCCGCCATTTCGTTGCCGTAGTTGACCTGATTTTCAGAAATTTCAATGCCGTCAGCCTCCATGCCGAGCTTTTTTGCCGCGGCGACAAAATAACCGCAGCCTGCGCCGATATCGAGCAGCTTCAAATCGGAAAGCTGTTCCTGCTCCATGCAGGATTTTAAAAATTCCGCCTTCGGAATATAAATCGTAGTAAGGCGGCGGTCATATTCCGCCCGGTCCTTAGAGCTGTAGTTTTTAGAATAATCGTCCTCGATATAAACCTTGCTCGCGAAATCGTCGGTATCCTCGAATTCTCCGTTCAAATGGCTGCATCGGTCGCACTTAATATATCCGATGTCATGGCTTGTAAAGAGAGGTGCGCCGAGCGCTTCGCCGCAGATTTTACAATGGGTGCGCTTTGGCTGTGCGGAAAAAATCTTTGCCATGCCGTCTGCCATTTCAAGCATTCCGTCGTTATGTTCAAAAAAACTTGTTTTTAACTGATTTAAGTCGCCAAACGGCTTCCCGTATTTCTTTTTACAATTCATTGTAATGTCTCCTCTAAGATCAATACACCAGTGCCTTCTCTTCGCCCTTGATAACGCGCAGACCGCCCTGTGCGAGTGCAAGCAGCTCGTCCTCGCCCGGATATACAGTAAATGGTGCAATCCATTCTGTTCTTTCCTTGAGGCCTGCAACGACCACCTCGTCATAAGCGATGCCGCCGGTCACGATGATCTGATCCACCTTGCCATCAAGCACGCATGCCATGGAGCCGATGTCCTTAGCAATCTGAAGAATAAAAGCTCCGCGCAGCTCCAATGCATTTGCATCGCCCGCATCTATCATCTTTTCTACGTCACGCATATCATTTGTGCCAAGATAAGCGTTGAAGCCGCCCTTGCCGACCAGCTTGGCATGAACCTCTTTTTCCGTATAATTGCCGGAGAAGCACATTTTAACAAGTGCTCCGACTGGAACACTGCCGGCACGCTCCGGTGAAAAAGCACCGTCACCATCAAGCGCATTAAAAATATCGATTACCTTTCCGTTCTTATGAGGCCCTACGGAAACACCGCCGCCCATATGTACGACGATCAGATTCAAATCCTCATAAGCCTTGCCAATTTCCTTTGCGTAACGCTTTGCGACTGCTTTCTGATTGAGCGCATGGAAGATACTGACACGAGGAAGCTCGGGAACACCGGAATATCTCGCGATCGGCATCATCTC
>CAZBRY010000109.1:4921-8191 GCA_964494285.1 uncultured Lachnospiraceae bacterium | reverse complement strand
CTGATATCTGTTTTGATATCAGCAGTTTCTTTCTATATTTGCATACAAAAATAATATGGTACTGTAATAAATACTTGTGCCTGTTTTTCGATTTCCATGTTCCCATGACGTAAGTATAACACAAGCCGCTACTTTTGGCTGCCTTAACCCACCGTCTAAAGCCAGTGGGATTGCGGTAGCCTTATTTCAAAAAGGAAAACCTTGTGAAATACTTTTTCCCAATAAATTCACTGGAGGCTATCTTACTGTAAGTACAATCGAACAGGTAATGCGTAGGTCTGTTGCTATTGCTGAAATTCAAAGTAAATATACACCACATTCGTTCCGTCATAGTTTTGCCACTCACCTGATGGAGAACGGAGTAGAACAGCAAAATATACAAGAGCTAAATCCAATCATTTACAACAACCAAAAGCTTCTGTATACATGGGGGTCTAAGATGAATTATCATCCACATATTCATGTCATAGTACTTGGTGGTGGTTCAGCTTCTGAGTACAAAAATCACTATGCATTCAAGGAACTCATTCATGCCTGCTATGACAAAGAATGGATTCCTTACAGCAAAAAAACATTTAATGGTACAGGGTCCGTTATACAGTATCTTGGAAAATACACTCATCGAATAGCAATCAGTAATTATAGGCTTATCCAAATGAACGATACTACAGTGACCTTTTTTGTAAAGGATTATAAGAATCAAGGGCAATGGAAGGAACTTACGCTGACTGGAATAGAGTTTATTCGTCGCTTCTTGATGCATGTGCCACCGAAACACTTTGTTAGAATACGCCACTATGGGTGCCACGAAACAGCATAAATTTATACGAGACTAATCCACATATCTTCATACATTTTTTCAACCTCAGATATTGAAGTCTATTTGACGTGCAAGACATATGAAACAGTACCGATTTATCTAGACTCTGGGCTCCAAAAGTGTTAATCTTTATAAAAAGAACAAAGATTGAATCCCCATAGCAACTGGCTATCAGGACGCTTACTTTGTTCAATTAGGACAAATCGAAAATGATGTAAACGAAAGGGCAGTTACTGGTAAGCGAAAGCTGCTTTTTCGTTTACACCATCATCGATTCTATCCTAAAGAATTTCAATCAAAAAATCCATTCAGAAAAGGAGATCATATAGATGGCTGTTTCAGTATGTTCTTGCCCCAACTGCGGCGGAGTCATCCGCTACAATATTTTGGAGCGCGCATTCTCTTGCGATCAATGTAGTTCCAGATTTACTTTGGAGGAAATGCAAAAAGCTTATCCGGATCAACAAAACGACAGCATATGGAGCACGCTCAACGAAGGTATGCAGTCAGCCGACAGCAAGTCGGTTGAGAATAAGTCATTTGCCGAGGAAAAGGAAGCGCGTATGAAAACCTATACTTGTCCGGCCTGCGGAGCGGAAGTGATGGCTGGCAGCGATACTTTGGCGGCGGCTTTTTGTGCGTATTGCAGGAACCCGGTAACGATATCCGAGCGGCTTGTATCCGGCAATGATTTTCCCAGCCGCATAATTCCCTTCAAGGTAAGCCCGGAAGAGGCCGCCGAAATCTTCCGCAGGAAAATGAAGAATAAGCCGCTGTTACCCACCATCTTTAAAAGTACGATAAAAAAGAATGAGTTCCAGAGTGTTTATGTTCCATTTAAGCTTTTTGACGCGGACTGTTCCTCCTGTGTCACCGCCAAGTGTACCAATTCCACAAGTTGGCGTGCCGGAGAATATGAATATACCAAGACCGATATCTATGAAGCCCGTAGATCCGGATCAATGGAATTTTGCGCGGTGCCGGCGGATGCATCTGAAAAAATTGAGGACAAAGAGATGCAAACTATAGAACCGTTTGATACGGCGGCGCTGATCCCCTTTTCGAAAAATTTTCTGCTGGGATATTTTGCTGAAGCACCGACTGCCAATCAGGAAAGCCTGATTGATACAGTGTTCGCTCGAATCAAACCAGCCGCCGAAAAGACGTTGCTGAGTACCATCAAAGGGTATGATTCGGTCGAAATGCACACCGGTAATACCTCGGTTGACAGAATTTCTTCTGAATATGTGATGCTTCCCGTTTGGCTGATGACCGTAAAATACAAGGATACAGACCATGTTTTCACCATAAATGGACAGACCGGTAAGTTCGGGGGCAGATTTCCGGTGGACTGGATGCGTGCGCTGGGACTCTTTGCCCGGATATCTGCGATTATTTTCTTTGGAACGGTGGTTGTTTGGGAGGTGTTGTTATGGATTTTCGGATAAACGTTAGGGTGGTATTCCGCCTGCTTCTATGTACGATGCTTGCACTTATTCCCTGTGTGATGGCGATTCCCGTTTTTGCCGCCGATACATACACGATAGCCGCTGAAGACGCTTTGATCGACAGTGACACAGAGATGCTGGTCGAGCCTGACTTTCCCCCTTTCAATATTGGCGGGTGGAAAGATGACAGCGCAGCTTCTTTCAAGTTTTCAACGAAAAGCGCCGGTTCATACGAGGTTGTAATTTGCTATTCCAAGCAGGATGACGGAATAGGCCCGGCCGATATGGAGTTTACTGCCTCAGATGCAGAGGATTCTCTCAGTCTGTCGCTGCCGCCCACGGGAGAAGACTGGTCTAATTATGAAGAAATTTCTGTCGGCAGCATATGGTTGCCTGAGGGCGATGTCGAATTGATATTAGCGCCTGCCGACCCAAAACCGGATCAGTACTTAATTAATCTCCGGTTTGTTCGGTTTACCATGGAGGGCAGTGCCGCAGCTTTGGAAGAAGAATCCAATGAGGAATCTTCTTTCAATGAAGACGCCTTCGTTATTCCGCCGGAGCAGAGACTATATGACGATGCCGGACTCTTTTTCGATTCGGAAAAAACAAAGCTGAATATTGATTTGGGGAATGTATCGGCGCAGACCGGCACACATTTTATTATTCTCACAACAAATGAAGATGTGGAGCTGGAGGACTACGCTTACCAATTTTTTGATACCAATATTCGCGGTGCGGGTGGCATCAACGACTGTGTGATACTTTCCATCAACATGTCGACACGCCGCGTTGCTATCGATTGTTTTGGAGAACTCCGCTCAAGAATAGCGGACGGGGAAATCAACACGGTTCGTGAGGCGTTAACTCCAGATATGAAGGAAGCCGATTATACCGGCGCCGCGCAGATTTTTCTGTCGGATATGTCTGCAATTGTGAAGCAAAAGTACGCCCAGTACAATATGGAGACGCCAAAGGTAGATCCGACTGAAAAAGTATACG
>CAZBRY010000109.1:0-4911 GCA_964494285.1 uncultured Lachnospiraceae bacterium | reverse complement strand
TGCAAACCGGCTTTCTTTGAATGAGCGTGAAGCCTTGCAAAAACAAGCGAAAGATCTTTCAGATAAAACCGGTCTGGATTATGTCATTGCGATTCTGGATGAAGACGAAAGTGAAGAATACCTGCAGGGGTTCGCAAGCTCCTTTTACAAGCAAAACTTTAAAGAGGGAACCGAGCATAAGGATATCTATATGCTGGTCATAGACTGCGGGGATGGTTCCAATAGCACTTCTATTCCAAAAGCAATTACATCACCGTTTGGAATATTCGATCCTGAAAATGATGTTTTGAATTATGACAGCAATGCTGTTGAATTAAAACTTTATGATTATTCTGTTTTTACCGGGTGCGCCTCTTTTCTCAGCATACAGCTGGATCGATGGATGGCAGAGCATATTGAGCTGCCTGCATTTGATTCAGAAGACAATCTATGGGATTATGGCAATCTGTTGCCGGATGTGCAATCGAAAGAGCTGAATGCATATTTACAGGAGAAATCAGAGGAATACGGCACGCGGTTCTATCTGATTACCACACCATATTCTACTTATAGAGCTGCAAAAGCCTTTACATATAATTTCTGGGATGCCTACTACGATGACTTGAATAACTGTATTCTGCTTATCCTGCACAGTCCTCCGGAAGTGGAAGGCGATTCGTTGGAGGCGGATCTTTATCTAAAGGGAACCAGGCCGCACGATAAACTGGGAGATCAGGCGCAGTCAGAGATCAGGAGTGCGGTTGCAGCGGCAGTCCAAAGCGGTGATTATCAATTGGCATGTGAACAATACGTATCCATTGCGTCCAAAGCGTTAAATTCTTGGGTTCCCAAGGCAGTCATGGCAAGGGATTTCCCGAAGATTTTGTCACGGAGCTTCCTTTTTGCGGTCATAATTGGATTCTTGGTCGTGCTGATCCTTCGTATGGTCCACAACTTTGGAGGAAAACGGAAAGTGTCCGCGGGTAACTATTTGAAGGAGAACAGTTTGTCGATCTATTACAGTAACGACCTGTTTGTATCCACCCACACCACTCAGAGAAAAATTGAAACTGAATCCAGTTCAGGCGGTGGCAGCGGCGGCAGTAGCGGCGGCGGACACAGCAGTCGTTCGGAAGGGAGTTTTTAACATCCTTAGAGAGCTGATTTTAATTCAATTATATGTGAGTTCCCAAATGAAAATGCAACAGATTGTTGACAGAATAAGGTTTCCGAATCCGAGCTATTCTAAGCAGATTGCCTTTAGAACATACCAAAGGAGCCTGTTTAGAGAGTTTAAAAATAGGTATAATTATTGCACCTCAAAGGTAAGGCTGACACGATACAACGACACATATATAATTAACTCCATATCTAATGGAAACCCAATAGAACCAATGGAAGAACACCGACCAATATGCGTGGATGCAGATACACTGCCGGTATGTGATGATGTTGGTGGAATCTATGGATATTGTAATATGCTTGAAGTTCTTCATGGAGAAGATTTAGAAGAAAAAGAATCTATGAAAGAATGGGCTAAAGGCATGGGGTGGACTGGTAGAAAAATAAATCCCCCCAATATTTTGTAGTTCTTACAGCAAAAAAATGTTATATATGGACGGCAGTCAAATTTAGGAATAAATGTAAAATTATTGGTGGCATTGTGCTCTCATTGTAAGATTTTCAAGCCAAAATTGTCTGTCATGCCGTTTCCTCCTTCCTTAAAAAATCCCATAAGAAAAGCACCTATCCGCTGATAGATGCTTTAGCTGTAAATATTTATTTTGTAATTTCCACACTATTTTTCATAAGGTATCTTGAAATAATCCAAATACTTTTTGAAAGCATCCTGCGCAGTAAGACAGGTGTCACGAAGATATCCTTTTTCATTTGGCCATTCTTTCAAGCCACGATAATAGAACATTTTAAGGTTGTCATCAATGATAAATGGCACAACATTATTCCTTAAACACTCTTTAAACATAATCAGTCTGCCAACACGTCCGTTACCGTCCTGAAACGGATGGATAGACTCAAACCTGTAATGAAAATCAATGATTTCATCTAATGTCTTTTCCTTGTTTGCCTTGTATTCAGTTAAAAGATTCTTAATTTTCGTGGCAACTTCTTCTGGTGCTGCAGTTTCTTTTCCACCGGCCTCATTGGGAAATTTCTTGTAATCGCCAACTACAAACCAATCCTTACGGCTGTCAGAAGTACCGCTCTTCAGCGCCAAATGCAGTTGTTTAATGAACGTTTCACTTAAAATATGCCCAGCATTATCAATCGCCATATCAATACACTTAAAATGGCTGGCTGTTTCCAGAACATCGTCTACATTTACTGCACCGTCCTCAAAACTGATAGTGTTTGTTTCAAAGATATAGCGAGTCTGATCATGGGATAATTTGCTTCCTTCGATATGATTGGAATTGTAGGTCAGTTCAATTTGTACCTTATGATAAATGCCACCTGACATTTTGGATGCTTTTTCTGCTTTCAAAAACTCCGCTAACGAAGTAGGAGTATCGGTGCGTTTGTTGGCTCTGTTTGGTTTTGTAGCAGTTTCAGGGATATTCCACGTCTTTCCCGTTAAAAAAGCATCAGCAATTTTCCCATCGGCACAGTAGCCCCGGACACTGCGTTCGGATACACCAAAGCGTTTTGCCGCCTCAGCGACTGAAATATATTTCATAGATAAGCACTCCCTTCGGTATCTTAAATTATAGTATGTCATATTATCGGCAAGATATCAATGGATATTATACTAAAATAAAATATTCTTGCCGATAGCTGGATATAGTTTACCACTTACAGAAGAATTTAAACGTCTGATTGAGGCGTGTATGGCAGGTCATATTGATATGATTAATACAAAGTCCATCAGCCGATTTGCAAGAAATACACTTGATTGTCTGAAATACATCCGTCAGTTAAAGGAAAAGAATATTCCAGTCTTGCACAGCCGGAGTCAGAATCCTTAAGCAAGAATGTAAAGTTGGGATTGCAGTTTCGATTTAGCTCTTGATGGTAAGGATGAAATGCTTGCAGCTTTGGAAGAGAATATTGCTATGGTATTTGCCTTGGTGTAAATAACACAAATGTTGCTATAAATAGTGATTTAAAAGATGTAGACAATGAAGAAAAAGAATGAAAAAGGATGGGTATGTGGTTCCATTCATATAATTGATAAAATTTTTCGGAATTTTTGAGAACAGCTTCCATTCTGCTGTTGGCCAGCGGTTTGATGGAGTCCAGCACATTTGTATTCAAGATGCATGACTTGCTGATTTGTACAAAATCATGCTCCGACAGTTTATCTAATAGCTGATAAAGACGCAAATCAGTCCGGTAAACTTCTTTTTCACAGTAAACAAAGGTTTTTTATCGACGCTTTCGACATAAAATTCCTTCGCTGCCGCTTCTTCTTATCGCTCATTCCCTGCCGTCCAAGTGGAAACTGATGCTGTTTTCCGTATTTCGATGGGCAAAGAGCCGGCCGCTTTTGGTAGTAAGATTATACAAAGCGGTCCATTGCAATTTGTCCCAATCCCCATCTCTGACACCTATCTCAGCCAGCAGGGAAACGGCATGATCCTCGCTCAGGCTGCCCCCGTTATTTTCAATAGCGACCTTTACCGTATCGTAGCGATTCAATTCGTCAAAGCCCTCCCCGATATTCAAGCCGTTATAGGCAATAAAATTCGAGGCAATCTGATAACTGTCTTGAACATTCACGACCTGCAGGCCGCCGTCATAATATTCGACAAGGGCAGAGTGACCGCTTGCATCGGCAATCAGATAATGACATTCAACGTCTCCGGAAAAATAGATGTTATATTGCCGCAGCAGTTCGACTGCCTCGTAGACAGTAGCCGCTTGATCAAGTACAAGTCGGATGGAGGTGGTCGTATTGAGTGTTACCTTGTTCTCGTCGTATGGAGGCTGGGCTTCCGGTACGGCAAGAAGTGCGATTGCCACGCCCTTTTCGTTCATCCCGTCAAAAGGGAGATATGGTCCCGCGAGTGTGAGAAAGCTGTCAAGACTTAAGCCGTTCGGCAAATATGCTTCCGAATAACCCGCATAGGCCAGATTGACGGTAGAAACGGAGGCATAGCCGTTTGGGGGATCGGTATAAAGTTGTAGGGAGGGAGCGTATGTAAAATCAAAATTACGTCCATAGAGAATTTCACCTTTTTCATTTTGTACGACAAAGGCCGTGCAGCCGTCGCCTGTCACGCCCAGATCAATGGGCAGACCCTTCAACAGGCGCTTTGTCACGAATGCCTCGATGTCGGAATCCTTTTTTGCACCGACCTTAAGAAATTCGTCAAAGCCATAATTCCCATAATAAACCATTTGAAACATGCCGTAATTATCAAGCTTTTTTAATGACATCAGGCTGTGTATTTCATTGTGGAATAATATGGAAGTAATGACAAGCAACAGGATAAAAATGGAGATAATAGCAATCCCAATGTGTTTAAGAACTTTTTTCATAGATCTCCCTCCATATTCGAATTATGAGTTACATGACAATCATATCCAGTGATGTATTAATCAATACTATAAATAATAGTATCGAAAAAATCAATAGGGGAGTGATATGTCTTATTACGCAGTTTCCTGCGCAATTAAATAATTGATAATTGATTCCGCAAGATATGAACAGACAGAGCAATAATTAAAATGTAAAATGAAAGCATGGGAGGGATGTACTATGCTTTCTTTTTATTCGGGTAAATACCGCAATGTTTTTAAAGAATTGGGTTATGATGAAAAAGAAATTGAAAACAGGCTGAATGCGGCGTTTCAGACGATTTTTTATGGAAGTGAGGCGCAGCGCCTTTATTATCCGGTTGGCGGGGATATGGGTTATATTACCGATACCGGCAATCATGATGTACGTACGGAGGGAATGTCGTACGGCAT
>CAZBRY010000108.1:0-8457 GCA_964494285.1 uncultured Lachnospiraceae bacterium | reverse complement strand
GCTCTCTCGCAAGATCCTCCACGATATCCACGCAGCCGCAGCCGCCATAATAACGCTTTCCGGGATACCCTTCCGCATATTTATTCGTCAGGGGACTTCCCATGGCAGCCATAACAGCCTTGCTCACCCAATTTTCAGAGGCGATCAGCTCAATATGGCTGTTTTGCCTGTCCTGTTCCTTCACGATCGCTTCCGCAACCTCGGGATCGACCTTCTTCACTTCTTCTAATGAATACATTTCGTACCTCCGTCTGTCTTTTATTATTTTATGATAGCGCAGTTACCCGCACGCATAGCTACCAATCATTATTTTGCCAAGCGTTCTTTAAAATTATATAGTAAAATTAAGAAAAACTCAATAAACTTTAAATAACTTCATAATTCTTTCTTGTTATTCTTATTTTTGTGTAGTAAACTTATTTTGTGAATATCGGATTATTTTTACAAATATCACCAACGCTGCCCATGGTTCTAAGTTTTAACACCATGCGGTAATAGATACGGGGGAGTTGCTCATGCTACACTTTATTGTAAATCCGGCTTCAAGTACCGGAAAAGGATACGAGGTTTGGAGAAAATTAGAAGAAGAACTTATTGAAACAAATACGCCTTACCAACTTTATCTGACAACAGGAGCGGGCTCCGCAAAGCAGTACGCGGCAGAAATTACCGCTTCAGACGAACCGGTCATTCTTGTCGTGCTGGGCGGTGACGGCACGATCAATGAAACACTATCCGGCATCCGTGATTTCAGTCTTGTGACGCTCGGCTACATTCCGGCCGGCTCTAGCAACGATCTGGCAAAAGATTTGATGCTCAACACGGATCCTAAAAGTGCTCTCTCCTCTATCCTGCATCCGAAGGAATATACCTACATGGACATCGGGATTATTAAATATCAGGATGAAGAGAGAAATTTCGGTGTCAGCACGGGAATTGGCTTCGATGCCGCCGTCTGTCACGAGGCGCTGCATTCACGCATTAAAAGTTTACTAAACAAGCTTCACCTTGGAAAGCTGACTTATGTCGGAATTGCACTCAAACAGTTTGCTAAAATACAAAAGCAGGGATGTACGATTGTTTTAGATGATACGAGAAAAATACGGATTGACCATTTTTATTTTGTCACATGTATGATACATAAATACGAGGGCGGCGGTTTTATGTTTTGTCCGGATGCGGATTATAAGGATGGTGTTTTGAACGTCTGTGCCGCCGGTAATATATCCAAGCTAAGGGCACTGCGCATCCTCCCTACCGCCTATAAGGGAAAGCATACGCGCTTTTCAGGTGTAATGACCCATCAGGCAAAAAAAGTGACGATTATCACGGATGTTCCTTGCCCGGTCCATGCGGATGGAGAATCTTGCGGGGTCCAGTCTATCATTACGATGACACAAGAGTCAAAGCAGCTTCGTATCATTATCAGATAAAGATAAATAACATTGTTATTTATGAGGAGAATCATAAATAAGAGGTGAGAATATTATGAAAAATGATTTAAGAAAGGCATGGCTTAAGCTGAAGGGTTGTTCGCTTAAAGGCTTCTTTATGTCCTATCGATACGGACTGATCATTCCGCTATATGCCGCCATTTATCTTCCCTGGTTTTTTTATCTGGAAGAAACAGTCACCAAACGCTATCACATCATCCATATGGCAATCGATGATTACATCCCCTTTTGTGAAGCCTTTATCATCCCGTATTATATGTGGTTTGCTTATCTGTTCGCTGCCATATTTTTATGTATGCTGACCAGTAAGGAATCGTTCTTCCGCAGTTTCTTCTTTTTGTCATGCGGCATGACGATCTTCCTCATTGTATCCACAATCTTTCCAAACGGGCATCATTTGCGCCCTACCGTTTTTCCGCGTGATAACTCCCTGACAGATTTAGTGAAAGGGCTGTATGCTGTCGATACGCCGACAAATTTGTTTCCGAGCATTCATGTGTATAATTCCATCGGCTCGCACTTAGCCATTGCGAATAACGAAACACTGCGCAAAAGAAAATGGCTGAAAAACAGTTCCCTTGTCTTATGTATTTCCATCATTTTATCGACGGTATTTCTAAAGCAGCATTCGATGTTTGACGCTATTACCGCTATTGGGCTCGCCATTGTCATGTATCCGGTCGCATTTAAGGTCGATTATACCACATGGTTCGATCGCAAGCGTCAAGAAAAGGAACATGCGGGTGCATGATACAGCCAGTCCTTCATTCCCATTTCCAGTGTATAGAATCTGGCACTGTATAAATAATAAGAGGCTCAGAAATTTTATCATTGGCAGCGCCTCCTGTTTTTATATGTTTATTATTCTATTTCTATAATTCTGCCGTCCCCATAAGGATTGGCATAGCTTTTCCCAATATGACCATTCAAGCCATTCGTAATATATTCGATCACAACATCGCTGTCAAGAATAAAGGATTCGTTAATCATTTTTGCATCCTTCAACATCGAAAAACCGTCTCCGCCGTCTTTGAGAAGATAGTCGATCCCCGCCAGAACATACTTTTTTTCCACGTCCAAGGGCTTTCCGTCAATCTTTATATTTTTCACGCGATAATCACCTTCCACACCGATAAACGTTCCATTTTCATCGGATTTCACCGAGGAAGGCACCTTCGTATCGATCTCATATGACATTCCCGATACATGTAAAAAGCCCCCGTTCTCCTCCGGCCAATACCGCGCACCATTTTCAAGTGCATCCAAAACCTGCTGCCCGCTTACCTCAACAACACTGATTGTATTCGCAAACGGATGAAGACCGATGATGTCACCATAGGTCAAATCTCCCTCCGGTACATCACAGCGCACGCCGCCGCCGTTTACGATCGCAACCTCGGCGCCCGTCACAAACCGGCATGCATCCGCGCAAAAATCTCCGGCATTTGTCTCTGCATTTCTGACGATACGCTCGCCCGTACTAGGGTCACTAATGAAAAGCGCGACCTCGCTCGTACCAACCTTCCTTCCCATCTCTTCTTCATAATCCGCCTTGATATCGGCAATATAAGATGCTACCGTTTCCTCCGTTGTATCAAAAGTCTCATGTAGCTCTGCCTTCAAACTGCCCGTCTTTGAGATCGTTAAGGAACCAATATTAGCAAACTGCGTTCCGGTCTGCGTCAAAATTACATTGCTGCCGGATTTATTCTTTACCTGCTCTGATTCTACGACACTGTGGGAATGTCCATCAATCACTGCATCAATGCCCGTCGTATTAGCAATAACCTCGGTAGACATCCATGGCGAAGCGCCTGCCCCGATTCCCAAATGAGCCAGCAGGATAATATAATCCGCTCCCTCCGCCTTCGCCGCGTCAACGGACTCCTGCACACGTGCATACAGTGCGCTGCCCGTCTCATCCTGGCAAAAACCGTATTGAAAGTTTCCGGCCTGGTTCTTAAAGCTTGATGGATTGCTGGAAGTCATCGTCTCCGGTGTAGTCACGCCGACAAAAGCAACCTTTCTGTCTGCAAACGCAAACATCTGATAGCCGGGCAGCACCGATACGTCTGTCTCTTGATCCGTCAGATTGCAACACACAATTGGAAATTCTGCTTTTTTAATCAATTTGTAAAATTGATCCATCCCATAGTCGAATTCATGGTTTCCGACTGTCGCCACATCATATGGCACCTGGTTCATAATATCGATCAAATACATGCCCTTTGAAATCGTGCCCATCGGCGCACCCTGTACATAGTCGCCGGCATCTGCGAGGAGCACATCATTTCCTTCCTTCTGAAGCTGTTCTTTATATGCGGCAAGTCCTGCATAGCCAAGCTGCTCGCCGTCAACCGCACAATGCACGTCATTCGTATAGAGAATCACCAAATTACGAGGTGCTTCCGATGCCTCTGTTTCCACTTCAGTTGCCCCCTCTGCCACAGCGGTCGTCTCTTCCTGAACTGAAACTGTCTCCTGCACTAGGGCGGTATCTGAAATATCATCGGACGAACCGTCTGTGCCATCGCCCGCGCCGCATCCCAAGAATACGGTTCCCAACAGAGCAATGATGATCAAAGCCATCTGCCGAAAATGAACCTTTATTAACTTCTTCATAAATCCTCCTAAAATAATTTCCACTGATTCCTATTTACTACCGCAGCTGTTTATTTATTAATTAAACCCGACAAACCTGCGCGCAATTTTGTATTCCGCAACGGAAACTTTCCTTCCGCCGCGTCCCGGTATATTCATAGATGTGCCAAGCAAACCAAAGCGCAGCCGGAAGTAATCGCGGCCATCCTTTTCTTTTAAATACTCCCAAAGCATTTTCTTCTTGAGAAGGGCCTCTGTGGAGCCTTCCTTGATCAATAAAATTGAAGAAATCGTCATAATAATGTCGAGATAATTCAACATATATTTATGCTGCTTCATATGCAAATTTTTCGTAGTCGACATATAATCGATCATCAGCTTATTCACGAGAAGCTGCTGATCAATCCGCTTGATCATGACCTGCTCGTTAACGGACTGATCCGCACGCCCGATATAATAGCGATATAAGTTTACATCCATGTAATACATCGTTTTGACATAAGGCAGCGGCTGAAACACAAAAATATTATCGACATAAAATGTATGCTTTGGAAGCTCCAAACCGCAGTCTCTCAAGAGCTGCGTCCGGTAGATAACCGAGTGCATCAGGATATATTGTCCCGGCTTGAAAAATTTGACTTCGTTCCACGTGAAAATAGTGTCCTGTGGAAATGCCGATCGGTACGTCATCACCTTTTTATGTTTTTTCTCTTCCTTTTCGTAAACGAAATTGCAAATAAACAAATCGAGCGCTTTCTGACCGCCGACAATTTCGTGCAGCTTATCAAGCACTTTTAAATAGGCCTCCTCCTGAAACCAATCATCACTATCCAGCACCTTATAAAAAATGCCGGTGGCCGCCCTCAGGCCTGCATTGACCGCCTCACCATGACCGCCGTTCTCCTGGTGAACCACCTTGACAATCGTCGGATATACGGTGACGTATTCATCTGCGATACGAGCTGTCCCATCCACAGAGCCATCATCAACCACAATAATTTCAACATCCTCGCCACCCGGAAGCAGGCATTCAATCGCCTTTCTCATATAAGCCTCCGAGTTATAGCATGGGATTGCTATAGATAATAATTTCATCTGGTTTTCCCTCTCTGATTTTCAAATATTTTCCTGCCCATTTTTCTTTTTTGGAACCCTCTGCAGCTCACGAAGCTGCTTTTTATAGGCTGTAAATGCTGAAGGAACCGGATAAACCGCTTCCATTTCCTCCAGAGTTGCAAATACATAACGGTTATGCGCGCCCGCGTTTCTTGGCAGTTCTTTTTTTGCGGAAACCTCCTGCTGCTCTGCGATTTTCACAAGATACCCCTGCATGTGCCATTCGCGATGAGTGAAAATATGCTTAGCCGCTGAAAGCTTTTCGATTCGCATCGAATCAAAGCCCTGTTCCCGCAAATAATCAACGGCTCCCTTTTCATCCAGATAGCCTTCCACATTCGGAAATTCATAAAGTCCAGCAAGAAGACCCCCATCTGCCCGCTTCACAAGTGCGGTATAAGCACCGTCCCGGACGAGAAACACCGTTTTCTCCTCGATCACGCGTGCCTTCTTAGGGGACTTGACCGGAAATTCCCAGGTCTTCCCTATCCTATACGCTTCGCAACAGTGCTGCACCGGACATTCCCCGCATCGCGCAGTTCCATTTGGCACGCATACAGTAGCACCAAGCTCCATCAGCGCCTGATTAAAATCCCCCGGTCTGTCAGACGGCATAACCGCCTTAAGGATCCCTTCCATTTCCTTTTTAAACGATTGTTTTGTGATATCTGTTTCATCTGCGCAAATTCTCGTAATTACGCGTAGCACATTTCCATCCACAGCCGGCACGGGAATTCCGTAGGCAATTGATGCAATCGCGCCTGCGGTGTAAGAGCCGATGCCGCTTAGCGTTAAAAGGATATGATAATCCGCCGGAATCATTCCTCCGTGCTTTTCCATAACGGCGATTGCCGTTTTCTGCATATTCCGCACACGGTTATAGTAACCGAGCCCCTCCCAAAGCTTTAGCAGTTCCTCTTCATCAATCTCCGCCAGATCCTTTAACTCCGGCAGTCTGTTAAGAAACCGTGTATAGTAGCCTTTTACCGCTTCTACACGTGTCTGCTGCAGCATAATCTCCGATACCCATACGTGATAAGGTGTCGGCTCCTCGCGCCATGGCAGCTTGCGCATATTCGCCTCAAACCATGCAAGAAGCGGCTCCTGCATATGTAAGAGCCGTTCCTTTTCTATCTCAATCTGTTGCATTCATATTTCTCCAGTGTCTTTAAGCAATCCAAAATCTCTGTATACTTTTCATCAGTTGCCGTCTTTGTCAGCTCTAAATCGAGAGACATCGCAATTGTATTTAACATTTCTTCATCCGCTTTATTCCTTAGTCTAAGAAGCATCTCAAGTTTTTTTTCATAAGACTTTTCATCCAGAAATTTCTCCAGATCCGGATCGATGACGGACTCATCGTAATCCTCATATAATGTCTGCGTGATCTGCTGTTCGGTCACCTTGGCTTTGATTTCGAGAATCTTTTCATCCCTCGTGATAAGCTCAAAGCGGTATTTCTTCTTGACATCCGGATACAGCTTATGATTGACCTCACTCATAAACATCTCAATCGGTCTGGCATATACCTTCTGCGGCGCATACAAAGCGCGGTAAACCACTAACCTTTCATTCGTCTCCGTGTGCTTTGCAATGGCAAGCACCTGATAATACGTTCCCCTGAAATGCTTGTATACCTGAAATTCCTTTGGTTCTTCTCTCATTTTATTACGCTCCCTATACTGCGCGGGGAATTTTCCCGCCATCTCGCCGGCGTCTGAACGATCTCCCTTCAAGCGGTCGTTTTCTCCTGACATGTATTAGTATAATCTAAAATCTAATTTTTGTCATTGGTTTCTTAATTTTAATGTCTGCTCAATTGGCTCCCTTCAAACAGCCCTTTAAAAAGGAACCGGTTTGATCTTAGAACCGGTTCCTTCTTATCACTGCTGTCTAATTGTTTCGCCTAAATTTCTCTTAGAATTTAAGCAGTCCGAGAATCGAGTTTTCTTTCTCCTCCATCTGCTGCTTTTGCATCATATTCTGATAAGAGTCAAGCAGGGTGTTCTTTTTCTGTTCGGAAATTGCCTGCGCAATATCTAAATCCTCAATACCACTCTGTGCTGCGATCGTATTTTGACTCGCATAAGCGTTATAGTTATACGCGCTTTCCAACGCATTTGTGGAAGCTCCGATTTCACTTCTGGACTTGTTGACCATATTCAGTGCATTCGTAATCCGGTTGATGTCAAATTTCCCGGTTACATCGTAGCCGTCAATGCCGAGAGCCTCCAGCGTGGCATTCTGCATTTTAATACTCTGCCCCGTGCCGTCAGGATTTGTGGCAAGCTGCATATCCGCCATGCTCCCGTCAAGCAGCTTCATTTGGTTATATTCTGTTCCCTTTGCAACCCCCTGAATCTCCTTTAACAGTCCGGAAACTTCCTCCTGCATGGAACCAATGTCATTCGCACTGTATATTGCCGAATTAGAGGCCTTTACACTAAGCTCATAAATTCTTTGCAACGAATCACCAATGGAACCGAGTGCCCCGTCTGCAATATTCAATACACCTATCCCCGATTTCGCATTGGATGCTCCGGCCGTCAATCCTGTTGACTGTTCCTTAAGCTTCTCTGCAATGGTCAAACCCGAAGCATCATCGGCCGCACTGCCAATCCTTTTTCCGCTTGCAATCTTTCCGTACAAATCCGACGAATTGGAGCTACCGTTTAAACCTGTTATCCCAGCCATTTTATCTACCTCCTTGTACGCAACTGTTTCTAAATTTCTTCATCCACCAACATGCCCGAAAATGTATGGATCCGTTCAAGCACCTTCTGTGTTGCCTCTGGCGGAATTTCTCTGATTACCTCGTCATCCTTATCCGTAATTGTGATCGTAATCCGGTCGATGTCCTCATTGTATTCAAATTTTGCCCTTGTTCTAGTTGCCTTTATGCGGTTATTCGCATTCTCAACCGCTTTTTCGGCCATCACCTTACTGTACTTCTGTCCCTCCGACGATGCAAGGTTCCCATGATCAGATCCCGTAAGCCGCCGTTCTCCTTCTATACCCGAATCTGTCTTCTGACTTTTCTGTGACGCATCGGTCTTTCCCCCTAACGTATCTTTTATATTGGGCGAATATGCGCCGTTGAGCTTTGGAACTTCTGCTTTTGAGAATTTTAACAATTCGTTTGAAACAGCTTCCACACTCATGCAACCACCTCCGTGTGTATAACAAATGTCTGCTACCGTTTCCAGACCCTCTCCATATCTTCTGTAATTATACTATAAATGGAAACGCAACGCAAGCAATCCGGCATTATTTCAGCGGTGAGGAG
>CAZBRY010000107.1:0-8478 GCA_964494285.1 uncultured Lachnospiraceae bacterium | reverse complement strand
AAATTGCTCAATTTCCCGTTTTGTCCGGCCCTGCCGCTGCTCGTAGCCTTTTCCGAGATAGACCGCAAAAAGCAGAAGCTTCGTATCCGGATAGAGCATGTATTCCTTTTTTAAAATATGTTCGATCTTTTGCCCTGCATCAAGCGTCCCTAAAATAATTCCCGTGCACAGATAGGGAAGACTCTTTACCGTATTTTTGTTTTCCTGCAGCTCAAACCGGTATTGCTCTTCGATTCTCTCAAGCGCCGCCTTCAGCTCCACGATATTGATCGGCTTTAACAGGTATTCCTTTACATCCAGCAGCATTGCCTGCTTTGCATAGTCAAATTCCGAATAGGCGCTCAAAATGATGACCTTCGTGTGGATCCCTGCCTTCTTTAGCTCTCTCAGCATTTCCAGACCGTCCATTTTTGGCATTCTCACGTCGGTTATAACCAGCTCGGGCTTTTCCTGTACAATCAGGCGAAGTCCTTCCTCACCGCTTTCGGCCGTGCCAACAATCCTATGCGTGGGACTAATTTTCCTGACCAGCTTGCAAATACCTTCCCTGATGCGGATTTCATCCTCTACTACGGCAATTCTCATCGGCGCATCTCCTCCTTTGGAATGAAAATAATAATTGTTGTTCCCTCTCCCGGACTGCTCATAATTTGTATGTCGGATCGGTCGCCGTAATATATCCGGATTCGGCTGAGCGCATTTTTAATGCCGATATTGTACTTCCCTTCAACCTCCTTGAACGTTCCTTCGCACATTTGTTTTACAAGTGCAGCCTCCATCCCCTTTCCATTATCCCGGATCGTAATGCGGATCGATTCGTTCTCCTCCTTCATCGCAACGGAAAGCTTATGGATGCCGGACGGCTTCTCAAAGCCGTGGATGATCGTATTCTCAATAAAGGGCTGTAGCAACAGCTTATGGATCTTATATTCCATCAATTGGGGTTCAATGATAACCTCGCTTTGAAAAGTACTTTTTAAACGCGTCTGCTGTAAAAAGATGTACTGCTTCAGCCATTCCGCTTCCTCCCTGATCGTAACAATGCCGTTGCTGTTGTCGATTCCGTAGCGCAGGATTCTCGCCAGCGCATTGATCGCGCTGCTGATTTCGTATTGCTCGTTATCAATCGCCATCCAGTTGATCGTATCGAGCGTATTGTAAATAAAATGCGGATTGATCTGGGCCTCAAGCGCGGCAATTTCCGCAACGCGCTGCCTGTCAAACGCCTTCTTTTCACGCGTCATGGAATCCTTTAGTTCCTTGAGCATATGGTTGAACGAAACGGCGATCGTCTCAATTTCCTCCGGCATCTGCCTGTCCGGCGCAATTGGCTCGGATAAGTTTCCTTTACCAGCTCTCCCTATCGCCTCTACGACACGGTTGATCGAACGAGTCAATCCTTTTGACAGCAGTGTGATTATAAAAATAACAGCCGTCATAGAAGCGATAATTGCGATAATCATCCACTGCTGTTTTTCCCGTAGTTCCTTGACATATTGATTTTGATTGGAGACATGCACGATGCTCCAGCCCAATCTCTCGGCCCGCACCGCGCGCAGCGACACCTCTACTCCTTCAAATTCCTTTGTCCGTTTTACAAAATCCAAATAGCTTTGCAGCTTTGCCGTTTCTCCCTGTCCGACATCCGCAATTTTTTCATGGATTTTGGAGGTGTCGATATAGGAAATCACATTTCCATCGTCATCCACCAGAAAGTGGAAGTTATTTTTATTGGAATCTGTGGACTCCGTCAGACAGATCCCCCGCAGCAGCCTTTCATCAATACTCACGACCACCACTCCAATATCCTGCGAAGGCTTTTTATAATTGATCAGGCGGTTTCCGATATGGAACAGATAATACTCCTCATTTGCAAACGTCGTCGCATACTCGGTCGGCAAGATCTTTACCTGATTATCCGCGGACAGTCGCCCATAAAGCTCTTCCAGCGTCATATCATAATTATTCATCCACGATGTCTCGTCCGTAGGAGACACAAGCATATCATAATCGATAATTTCCCCTGTTTTGGAAATAATCGTAACCGCTTTTACATAATCCTTTGCAAAAAATATGCCGTGCAGCTTCCGGCGGAGCTGACTTCTTGCGACCGCCGCATCCTCTCCGCGATTGATCTTTTCCACAAGCTTAATCACATCCTCATCCGTATAGAGCTGGAAAAGAATGTCCTCATAGGAATCCAGCCACACCTCCAGGCTGTTCTGCGTCTGCTTTAAATTCATATCGATCATTTCATTCATGCTGCTTTTGATCGTCCGCATGCTGTTATAGTAGGACAGCACCGCCACGATCAGGATCGGTACAACCGACACGCATAAAAAGGATAAAATGAGCTGTGTGTTATATTTTTTTACGTTAATCCATTTCATTTTCCGTTCCCCTCCCCTTTCTCATATACTGCTGTCTGTAAAATTTCGGATAAATCCCCATCCGTTTATGGAACACATTACTAAAATAGAACGAATCCGCATAGCCCATACTCCTGCTGATATCCGTCACCGTGTCAGCCGTCTCACGAAGAAGCCGGGCCGCCTCGTTCATCCGAAGCTCCGTATGATACTCGGAAAGCGTCCTGCCGGTCGCGGCCTTAAAAATCCGCCCGAGATGCTTATAGCTTAAATGAAAATTTTCTTCAATTTTATCCGCATCAAAGCTTTCGCGCGTATGGCCTTCGAGATATTGAATGATCGTGTAGACCTTATCCCCGTTCTGAAAGCGCGTCTCATCGCGCATCAGCATATAACAGTCCAGCAGTATTTCCTGCAAAAGGGGATTCATATATCCGGCGCGCAGCGGATTCGAGGAATGAAACAGCTCCACGAGACGATGCAGCTTGCCTTCGAGCTTGCCCCCGCCCTGTGTTTTTAAAAGCTTGGGAAGCTCAAGCGCATAGGCATAGTCTTGATCGGAAAACTCCTGCTCCTGTAAATGCGAGGTATACGGCTGAAATTCCGCCACAGGAAGCTCCGGCTGCTTAAGCAGAAAATGAACGTAGATCCACTCCGTATCCGGCTCGCTGTAGGTGACACCATAGTGTCTGATGCCCGCCTTTAACAAAAGCAGCCGCCCGGCGCCGACCTGATATTCTTCATCCTCTTCAATGACAAAAATGCACCCGCGCAGTACATAAATCAGTACGTGAAATTCCGCCGTCCGGTCCAAATGGATGAACGGCTTCGGCACACAGACCTGATCGGCGACCTGTACAAGCGGCATGTTTTTCAGCCAAAGTATTACCGACGTCTTTTTCATACCTTCTCCTTTTATGCGAATATTTTATATGTTTATGCTATTTTAACGCATTTTTATTTTCCTTTGATAAGATTATAATACATGTAAAGTGCTATTAGCAATCAAATCTATGATTTAAGGAGGTCATGATGCAGCAATATATCAAAAATTTTCAAATATCCGATTCTTTTTGGAATCGTTATGAAACACTCATCAAGGAGGTTGTGATCCCTTATCAGGAAAAAGCGCTCCATGATGAGATTCCAGGCGCGGAAAAAAGCCATGCTATCGCTAATTTAAAAGCGGCGGCCGACTATTTAAAGACCGGAAAAAAGAACGCGGATTTTTATGGAATGGTTTTCCAGGACAGCGATGTGGCAAAATGGCTCGAGGCGGTCGCTTACGTTCTCGTCCTTTTCCCCGACGCGGAGCTTGAAAAAAGAGCGGATGAAATGATCGATCTGATCGGGGAAGCGCAGCAGGAGGACGGGTACCTCAATACCTATTTTACATTAAATGATGATAAGGCCCGCTTTTCCAATCTGCACGAGGCGCACGAGCTTTACTGCGCCGGACATATGATGGAAGCCGCGGTGGCCTATTACGAGAGCACCGGCAAGAAAAAGCTGCTTTCCATTATGCTGGATCTGACCGATTGTATTTACCGGCATTTTATTACGGAAGGAGCGCCGGGCTATCCGGGACACCCCGAGATCGAGCTTGCCCTCATACGCATGTATCATGCGACCAACTCCCCAAAATGTCTGGATTTGGCCGCACACTTTATCAATGTGAGGGGCGTTGACCGCGATTATTATAGGAAGGAAAAAGAAGCGAACAAATGGACGGTATGGGGAAATCACCCGACTGATTACGAATATGCACAAAACAATGCGCCTGTGCGCGAATTAAAGGATGCTACGGGCCATGCCGTGCGCGCTGTCTATCTTTACAGCAGCATGGCCGACCTCGCGAAGGAGATGGACGATGCTTCCTTAAAGAAGGCATGTGAAACCTTATGGGAAAGCCTTACAGAAAGGCGCGCCTATATCACCGGCGGCATCGGCTCAACCTTTCTCGGCGAAGCCTTCACGACGGACTATGACCTGCCAAATGACACCGCTTACTCTGAGACATGCGCGTCCATCGGGCTCATCTTCTTCGCAAAGCGGATGCTTGCACTTACGTGTGAGAGAAAATATTCGGATATGATGGAGCGGGCGCTGTACAACTGCGTTCTTGCAGGTATGCAGCTTGACGGAAAACGATTTTTTTACGTGAATCCACTCGAGTCCATTCCGGGTATTTCCGGCAAAATCGCGACACATAAGCATGCACTTGCTGAGCGTCCTCAGTGGTTTGGATGTGCGTGCTGCCCGCCCAATATCGCGCGGCTCCTCCCTTCGATTGCCGAATATGCGTGGAGCGAAACGGATTCTACACTCTATTCGCACCTTTATATCGCAGGCGATTTAACGCTTGCCAAAAAGGGAGTGACGGTTCGCGTGCGGAGCGGATACCCTTATGACGGCAGCGTAAAATACAGCTTTACGCCTGAGCAGGAATCGGCTTCTTTTACGCTTGCGGTACGTCTTCCCGGCTGGAGTCGGCACACAAAGGCACTGCTTAACGGCGAAGTTATTTATGAAAGGGAACATACAAACGAAAATGCTTCCCTGCAAGGTAAAACGGAAGGAATCAGCGATGCCGGCGGTTATCTGTTTATCAACCGCAGCTTCACAAAGGAGGACTGCGTCGAGCTGCTTCTGGACATGGAGCCGGTAAAAATCTACGCCAATCCGTTGATTCCAAGCAATAGCGGAAAAATTGCCATCCAGCGCGGGCCGCTCGTTTACTGTGCGGAGGGAGCCGATAACGAAGGCGACGTGCTTTCCCTCGTCGCGGACAGAAACGGTGCGCTCATCTCCCTGCCCTACGACAGAGAACTTTTGTGCGGCATCGTTCCGATGGAAGCCGACGGCTTCCGCCTGCTCCCCTCAAAGGAGCTGTACTCTCAAAATGCGCCTTTGATGCAGCCATGCAAAATCCGGCTCATCCCTTATTATGCATGGTGCAACCGCGGTCCGAACCAAATGCGCGTCTGGCTTCCCGAGCGCTGATGCGCAGCCGCACATAAAATAATCCTGTCCGAACTGTCAGATTCTTCTTTTGAACCGACTCCGGGCAGGACTATTTCTTTTTATTTCCAAACACACTTTTTAAATACATCATATCATTTTCCTTGTGCATCACACATGTTCATGTTATAATTCATACCATGGAGGTATAGCTCAGCCGGGAGAGCGCTTGCTCGACAAGCAAGAGGTCGCTGGTTCAAGTCCAGTTGTCTCCATTTTCAGATTTTGGGAACAAAAGCTATGCTTGTCAATGCAGATCTAAAAGCGGTGGTGGTGGATTATGCGAAAGTCCGGCCTGCCTTCCCAAATATCCAAATTTATCCAGTTCTTCATGGGATGCTCTTGCCTGTCGGTATTGATTTCGAAGAGATTTGTTTGATATTACATTTACAGCCGATATTATATCCGCAAAAATTAATCTTGCAAACAAGCTGCTGCGTTCTACCTCAATAAGCATAGAAGCAGTAGCCGGAAAATGCGGATATGATAATACGAGGTATTTTATGCGTCTTTTTAAATACAAAACGGGACAAACACCTACTGAATACTGGAAAAATAGTTAATGTAACCTTTCTCTTGCAACTCTGCGATTCTCTTTTGCGTTGCTGTTGGTTTCGTTTAAGATTTTAATTACTTTTTAAACTTTCTGCGTCTCGATTACCGAATTGATATAATCAAAGGTTTTCTCTTTGATACCAGCCTTCCCTGCATAATCAGCAAATTTACTTACTACGCCACCAATTTCACCTATTATATCTTTACATCTCTTTTCCTTGATTCCCATCTTGCTCCCTGACGCCAAAAGATCATCAAATCCTATTCCATTTGTTTTTCCATTCACGGTCATCTGATGAGCCCTTAGCCATTTATTTGATAAATCATATGAAAATGTAATGTCATACGCTGGAGCTAATGACCATTTCCCCGTTCTGTCCATTAAGAAAGAAATGTTTTTTACATGGTCATCCTGATTTACTGCCAAACAGTTGAATACCATTCTGCGATAAAACTGCTCAATCTCTTTATAGGATAATCTCAACTCCTTCATGTACATTGCTGCAAGTTCATAACCACACAAACCCGGTTCCTGGTAACTAATATGAGCTAACGCACCAAGCGACTGCATGTGGAATTTCTTTCCGGCAGCACGGTCAAATCGCTTTGTCATGAAATGATTATCTCCCTCAGATGTATATATTCTGCATTCGTTTATTGTAATGCCACAAGCAATTGCCATCTGATAGTAAGCATATTCAATTAATGTATATTCCGGACGGTCAACAAGACCGTGGTCACCATTCCTTGTGACATTATCAAATTTCATAAGCCAATAATCAAATCCCCCAGCGAGTTGTATTTGGCCGGATCTAACCTCATTCGTGTTTTCGTTCCAAGCAATAAGAGCTTTTGCTCTTGCTCCTCCGGCTGAACTTCCAGCCTGCACTAATTGCGCATATGTAAGGCTATCATTAGCCTTTAGCGCAATTTGTTCCTTTTTGCTTAAAATATCCGATGCGAACTTAACCATTTCTTTGACATTAATATTTTCATCAATGTCTCTGATTTCTGTGCTAGCTGGTGCGTATTCCAGCGCCCCCATTCCTCGTTTTCCGGTATAACATAATCTGTCAATCGCTGTAAATTCTGATAATGATCGTCCCATAGATATAAGCCACTGTTCAATTACTGTATTACCAAATCGATCTGGTAGTGAATCCGCTATCAGTCCAGGCATACCATAAAAAGGTTCCCCTAAAAGGGTTGGAAATTCATATATATTCTTGCCAAGCGGCATTCTAAGAGGAGATAATTCAATTCCGCTTTTTATAAAATCCTCGTCATACTCAAAGGACGCATATGCTTTTCCATTTTCCTGATGAATAATTCCTATTCTTGTTCCCCACATATATACTTCTGCCGTGTTATTCATTCTTCATCACCCCATTTAAATTCCGTTTTCTTTTCTTGGTTCTTTCGCACTCTTTGCGGTCTCTCCTCTTTTTTATCCAAATAAAACGAAGGTCTCTTGGTCTGATCCGGAACAAGCAAATCTATGTTCTCACCGATCCCCAGTGCTACTAATATTTTGAACAGATTATCTACTTGTACAGACTCGCCCTGTTCTAATCGGGATATGCTTCGCTTTGAAACACCAGTTTGATCCTCGAGATCTTGCTGGGACATTCCTTTTGTTATTCTGTATGTCTTTATTTTCTGCCCTAATTCTTTAATATATTCTTGATAGTTCTTCCTTGTATTCATGTCATCACGCCATTTCTGTCCTTTTATATTTGTTATTATATAATATAATGCCATTTTTGTCTACTTATTCTTGTTAATAAGCTGATGTTTCCTATTATTCCCTATTATGCCCATTTCATTATATTCATTCGGCAAAAATTTTTCATTGGACTGTTAGTCCAAAAGAACCATAAAGCGAAATCTCACCTCGTAGGTCATGTCGGCAGTAAATTTTCTATCCGGTTGGGTAAGCTTACAGGAGATTACAGGATAATTTCCGATAAAAATATGTGACATACTGTGCTTGTGATATTCTACTTCGCTAAAAATGTACTGAATGCTCTTTTATACTCTCCCTCTTTCTGTTTTTTGGTACAAAAAAGCAATCGGATTTTTACATACGACTGCTTTCTGATAAAACAGATTCTTTTTTACTTTAGGACAAGTTGTCCTAAGATGATTTCTTTTCGCCCTATCCGTAGGGTGCAGGTTTTTCGATAAGGAGATGTTTTTAGTCTGGTACCCACTGCACTATCCATTCATCGTCAAGGACATCGTATTCATAAATTATGCCATCGCTGGTTATCGCATAGTGCTTTTCTCTGACAAACTGATCCTGATGATTTGTGCTAAGGCTGATGAGCCGGTAAGCGTCGTCGTTCACCTCTGTATACTCGCCGGTATCAAGCAGGGCCATACCGTAGACTTCGATGACTACCATTTGACTACTTCTATTTCCGTTTGCTCCATCAAATTTTATCCAAAAAGAAAACGGCTCAAACCCGCATTTTCACTGCGTTTGAGCCGTTTTTCCTTTACTGCTGACAGCGGGAATCGAACCCACGAC
>CAZBRY010000106.1:3226-8501 GCA_964494285.1 uncultured Lachnospiraceae bacterium | reverse complement strand
TCATCATCAAAGAAAGTCATTGGACTGACATCCGCATAGCATTGAGAGCAAAGGCCTTCAATCACGGCTCCGTTGTTAATCTGGATTGACTTAGATTTAATATTTCCCATAATGATTGCCGTCGTATCAAGAATAACCGGCCCCTGTACATCGATATCGCCCTTCACTGCACCGGCAAGCACTGCTGATTTTGCAATAATGTTTCCTTTTACAACAGAACTTTGGCCAATCTTGACGGAACCGCTGCTGTTAATTTCACCAACAATCTTTGCTCCATCGGCAAATACTTCCTCCGCCTTGGAATTGCCCTCGATGACACCAGTGATTTCAAGCTTTCCTTTCACCTCAACGTTTCCAGTAACAGTTCCCATTACATCTAAATTACCCTCCGAAGCAACATCTCCTTTTACTAACATTCCGGCAATAATAACACCTGTCTCCATTGAAAAATCCTCCATTGTTGTATTGATTGGCGCCGGACGCTCCGCCGGCTCCTGTGCAAATATTGGTGTAAGAAAACGTTCTTCTTCTTTCGGGTCTTCTGCCTTTTCAAAATATGTATTCATTTCCTCAAAGACCGATCTCGCAGGCTCTGCTATTTCTTCCTCTGCGGATTTTTCTGTTTCCTGTGTCATCGATTCTTCTTTTTCCAGCATCTCTGGCTCGTCCATTTTTTGCATCTCTGGTTCTTCTGTCATTTCTGCTTTTTTCGATTCCTCTTCCTGCTGCGCGGTCGTATAGAAAGAGTCCGAAACACCTGTAAACAATGATTCTTCCAACATGTACTCCCGCTCTAGAGGTTCTTTCTCAAACGTATGGTTTTCAAGCGTCTCTATATGCCCCTCTGCCGGTGTCGTATCAATATTTTTTAGCATGTTTGCAATTTCATCCTTGTCAAATGCCGGTTCATCCTCAGTAATCGTGTCCACCATCTGCGGCGACTCTGCCATAAAGTCATTTACCGGTTCATTCTTTTCTTCCGGCAGAAGCTCATTCACGGCCTGTGATAAATCTTCTTTGAAATCCTTAAAAAAACTCATTTCCCATTCCTCCATTTATTGTATATTTGTATGCTGGATATGCATTGTGTCCTCATCAATCGGAGCAATCTCAATTCCCATTTCAAGGAGGCGTTCAAGCATCTCGGGGAGCGCCTCCACCGTTGATGCTTTATCTCCCAGATCATGCATCAGTATCATTGCCTCTTTATAATTTTGAATGCCAGTCAGACAGTTTTCTACGACTTGTTCCTTGGTAGGTGCCGGACTGCTCGTATCCTTGCTGGAAACATTCCAATCGTAATAGGTAATATTCCTGTCGTTTAACACCTGCATAAATACAGACATGTCCAGCTTTGATACCGTATTGCTGCTGCCGCCCGGAAAGCGATAAATATCCGGCATAAATCCAGTTTCTTCATAAATAAGCGACTGTATTTTAGACAGGTCATTAATAAAAGCCTCTTCGGAAGCATAAACCTCATTGTACTTATGGGAATAGGAATGCATACCAATAACATGCCCTTCCTCCACAATTCGCCGATACATCGCCCGCAAATCTTCTTGATTGGCCGCCACAACAAAGAAATTTCCCTTGACACCATAGCTATTTAAAACATCCAAAATATCATCTGTATTGCGGCTTGGTCCGTCATCAAAGGTCAAATAAACCTTTTGGGGCCATTCGATGCGATCCGGCGCCGCGGATTCATTTGATGAAAGACTTTTCTCGGATTCCAATATGCTTTCTGTCGCCCCTGAAATAGTGGCAGATTCACTCACCGTATTATTTACCGATATGCCGTTCCCGACCGCACCGACGTGATCGGGTATTGCGTTTTGGGATATTTTACTTTCAGTTGTCTCTTTGTTGAATGACCTTGTCTCGGATGTCCCTTCCTCCGAAACAATTGTTATGTAAGTCTCTTTGCTATTATTCGCTCCGACGCTTACAAGCTTTGTATCTTCTGTTTCTTCAATAAATTCCTCTTCGGCAAAAACCACCTGCTGTAATTGCTGCTCAAGCCTGTCCAACCTGTAAAACAAAATAATACAAAGTACTGTAGGAATCAGGAACGCAGATACAAAAAAACCAATAATTACCCTCTTAATCAGACGCACCCTGGCACTTCTATCCATACTCCCCGTATGACCAGGTCTTTGCATTTCTGTCTTTTCCTTCCGTATCAATCTGTGCCAAAAACACACCTCTTATATTGTAACACATTTGTTAATCTTTAGAAAACATTTTTTTATCAATTCGGTCGTAAATCTTTTTCCCTGAATTCCTCCAGCGTATGTTCTTTTTTCATTCTATAAATTAACAGAACTGCCGTAATCATCATAGGAAGTCCACCAATGATTCCCGTAATGCCGGGGCCTGTAAACGGATTCCCGCCATTATCCGTGAAATAGACCATCGACGAAGCAAATCCATTAGCAGCGCCATGCCCGATAATAGATGGAATACAGCTTCCGGTTTTCATTGTAACATAAGAAAACAGAATGCCAAGGACAATACAGAATATGCACATGGCAGCAATTCCGAAATAAGGATATCCGTAGTACTGTGTACCATAGTTGTGCCCCATGACCGTCAAGGGCGCATGCCAAAGTCCCCAAATAACTCCATTGATCAAAAGCATCGGTACCAGGTCGAATTTCTTTGCTATTTTAGGAAGCAGATAACCTCTCCATCCCCACTCCTCACCAAAGCACGTCAAACAGTTGAGCAGCGGTGCAAAAATAACGGCAGCGGCCATCTGACTTAAAACCGTAGTCCTAAGCTCCGTAGACAGCGACAAGATAGCTCATATCAAGGTCAAAGCGCTGCGGAAATAGGAGAAAATAGATGCCCCCGCCAAGCAGCGTTAGGATTACGGGAGCAATCCATGCGAACAGATAGTATTTTGCATTGGCTTTATTCCATGTCCATTTCAGATAATGGTTTTGAAAGCCCTCCTTCGTAAGCAAACGCGTCAGTACAACACCGACCGCCGGTATAAACATTATGACGGAGGTGAGGAGCTGTGCGTTCACATCCGAACCAAGACCCCGATTACCCACAAGCGGCCAAATCAATCCAAGTTCTGCCATATACGTCATCGCAAACGTGATCATTAAAAATAAGATGATTCTTTTTGTTTCCTGCCTCATGTCGGATCACTCCTTTGATGGATCGCTATACCTAACTTATACGTTTTATACATTCTGATTATACACTATTATTTTCAGATTGCATATCCTAAACTAAATAAATCTTTTATTGCCAAGCCCTATTTCTCCTTACCGCTTTCGACAATAAAGCTGTTGCATATTAACGCAAATGTGACTTTTCTTTCAAAAAACGGTTGCGTTTAATGAGTTTTTGTGACATAATGTAATTGAAGAAAATATATTTATTTTAATAAAATAATAATTGGTTGAAAGGGGGACCACGATTTATGAAAAAGAAAACTCTTGCAGGGCTGATTGCGCTCGGAGTTCTCATCGTTCCGGTTCTATGCTACACCTTCCTTGCTAACGGCGGGAAATCAGGAGTTGCTGATCAATCGGCGTTTCGTGCTTCCAGTGATATTGCAAATGACGAAACTGTATATTTAGATGATGAAGCGATTGCTCTTGCAGATACTTCAGGTGATACTACTTCTCTTAGGAGTGAAGCGTTAAGGGCTTACAATCTTGTAAATGCGCAAAGAGCTGCTGCCGGTCTGACCGCCTTGGTGTGGGATTCTAATTTGGAATCAACTGCTTCTGTTCGTGCACAGGAAGCTTTCGTATCTTTCTCTCACACAAGACCGAACGGAAGACCTTGGTACACGGTAAACAGTGCAATTATGGGCGGTGAGAATTTAGCATTTGGCTTTAATGATTCTGACTCCGCAGTAAACGCCTGGATGAATAGCCCGACCCATAGGGAAAATATTCTGTATCCGACATTTACTAAAATTGCAATTTCTGTATATGTGGCAGACAATGGCACCTACTATTGGGCACAGGAATTTGGCTATTAAGAAGAACACCGCTTAACAGCAGCGCAGAAGATCTTTCCTATGAAATTTTCACATAAAAAGAACATGGCCAATCGGTCATGTTCTTTTTATGCGCAGCTACGCGCGCGAAACAAAAGCTGTATTACGTATTCTCAATCACGATGCTCTCTACGATGTCGGCAACGTCCTCGCAAGCGTCGCAGCAATCTTCAAGATAATCATAAATCTCACGCCATGCAATCACCTCAAGCGGTGGCGTATCTTTTGTATGCAGGTCTCTCATCGCCTTTAAATACAGGCGGTCACCTTCTTCTTCCATTTGATTGATCATGATAATATGCTCTTTTAAATGCTTGGATTTCTTGAAATTACGGAACTCCTCCATCAAGCTCTTTAATTCCTCACAGCATTTAACGATTAAAGAGGCGAACTGGATTCCTTCAGGTCTGATCGAAGAAACACGATTTACATAAATGTGTATCAGTGTGTCTTCAATGCTGTCCGTCACATCATCAATATTCTGGCTTAACGCCACAATGTCATTCCGCTCAATTGGTGTCATGAACGCACGCGTCAATTCATTCATCAGCGCATGCTTTTCCTGATCCGCCGCATGCTCCACCTCATGAATCTCTTCCAACTTCTTAGGTAGCACTTCCTCATCAAAGCTCCTCAGCGTTTCCTCCAAAAGCTCTGCCGCCGAACAGGATAGCTCAACACATTTCACAAAACAGTCAAAATAAAAGTCATCTTTTTTTGCCATTTTACTCCTATCTGCATGTAATCTTATGCATAATCGTATATTATTGTTGCGTACGGATAACGTCCGAAGTCTGCCTCCGTATCACATACCACCTCTGTTAAAGCAGCTTTATTAAAACAGCCACACAAACAGCTTCGTGATCAAAAAACCAATCAGGCCACAGCCCGGGAATGTCAGTACCCATGTCAGTACCATATCCTTGACAACATTGAAATTGACCGCCGACAACCGCTTCGTCGCACCAACTCCCATGATTGCCGTTGTCTTTGTATGTGTTGTGCTGACGGGAATCCCAAAAACTGAAGAAAGCAGCAAACAAAATGTCGCTGCCAAATCAGCCGAAAAGCCCTGATAACTTTCCAACTTCACCATATCTAACCCTACGGCTTTTATAATCTTATAACCGCCGATTGACGTGCCAAGCGCCATCACAGCAGAACAAAGCAGCATCATCCAAACCGGAAGTGCCACATTACCTGTTGAATCCTGCCCATTTACAAGAAACACACCCAGAATTAAAA
>CAZBRY010000106.1:1934-3216 GCA_964494285.1 uncultured Lachnospiraceae bacterium | reverse complement strand
TAAATAAGCGTCATGCCGCGTCACCCCCGCTCAACAGCGCGATGCCCAGCATGAAGACGCCCATAAACTTCTGTCCGTCCTGTGCCCCATGCATGAACGACATCGCTGCACCGCCAAAAATTTGTGCATTACGAAAAAACACATTAGTCTTACGCCTGTCCATACCTTTGCAGATCAGCATTGTCAATTTTGTAAATAAGAATCCTGACACAAAACCAAGTAGCGTCGATAAAATGAGTCCGTAAATAACTTTGATCCATTCCTCTCCGTTAATGCCGTCAAGACTGTTATGCAGTGCAATGGCGGCGCCGGATAAGCCCGCAATGAGCGCGTGGCTTTCGCTCGTCGGAATCCCAAAATACCATGCCATCACGGCCCATATAATGATTCCAAACAGTGCCGCACACAACGCAACAATCGCATCATGACCATTTCCGTCAAAATTGACCATATTCTTAATCGTCATTGCTACCGTGGCATTGACGAGCGTCATACCAAGAACTCCTAAAAAGTTAAAAACTGCCGACATCAATATCGCGGAGCGGGCCGGCATTGCTCTCGTGGATACACAGGTGGCAATCGCATTCGGCGCATCCGTCCATCCATTTACAAAAATAACACCAAGTGTCAGCAACACCGTTAACAGCAAAACCGGATTACCGCTGATTTGCCTTATAAATTCTAAAAATCCAATCTCCAAAGTGTCCTCCTACTCCCTGCATCCTCTGTCCATCTTCTTTGATTTCTCGTAAAGTCCGGCACTTTGCAGTGACCTTCTATCCTTGATCTTTTTTGACCCTGTTTGTCTATTATAATCTGAAATTGTGTTTCTTGCAACCAAATATTGAAGTCTTTTTTCTGTTCTGTTATGATAGGATAGAATTATTAAAATTTATCAGGTGTTCGACAACAGACGGTTGCCGAATGCCCAAATACGGAGGGTATTGTTATGAGAATGATTCAAACCAAGGACTACAATTCTGCAAGCAAGGCTGCTGCAAACCTGATCGCCGCACAAATCATCATGAAGCCGAACTGTGTGCTCGGACTCGCCACCGGTTCCACGCCAATCGGCACGTATGCCCAGTTGATCAAAAAACAGCAGGAAGGAGAACTCGATTTTTCTTGTGTCAGCTCCGTTAATCTGGATGAGTACAAGGGTCTATCGCCGGAAAACGACCAAAGCTACCGTTATTTTATGAATGAACACTTATTTAATCATGTGAATATCAAGCCGGAAAATACATTTGTGCCGGATGGATTAGAGCCTGATTCCGAAAAG
>CAZBRY010000106.1:0-1924 GCA_964494285.1 uncultured Lachnospiraceae bacterium | reverse complement strand
GGCCTGCGCCGACTACAATCAAATTATAAAGGAAAGGGGCGGCATCGACCTGCAGCTGTTAGGTCTTGGGTTGAACGGACATATCGGCTTTAATGAACCTGCAGAAATATTTGAAAAAGAAACACACTGCGTGGATTTATCAGAAAGCACGATTCAAGCCAACGCACGCTTTTTTGCTTCCATCGGCGAGGTGCCGAAGCAGGCTTATACAATGGGCATAAAGACAATTATGCAGGCAAAAAGGGTCGTACTCATTGCGACCGGTCAAGCAAAGGCACAAATCGTAAAGGATGCCTTCTACGGGCCTGTTACGCCGCACGTACCCGCCTCTATCCTGCAACTCCACAACAATATTACAATTATTTGTGACAATGAAGCAATGTCATACCTATAACAAACAATAAGAAAAGAGGGATTTTATGATAATCAAAGACGGATCCGTTTTTACGAAAGAATGCCGCTTTGAAATTGGATCGGTAGTTACGGAGGGAGCATTTGTTGAAAAATTTATCCCAAAAGACCATTTTCACGCACCTTTAGATGACTTTAATGACACAGTCATCGATGCCTCCGGCTGTTATGTGATTCCGGGGCTTGTAGATATTCACTTTCACGGCTGTGTCGGATACGATTTCTGTGACGGAACAACGGAAGCATTTGAAGCAATTGCGAATTATCAGCTCCGGCACGGCATTACCTCTATCTGTCCCGCTACGATGACTCTATCGAAGGAAAGATTGCTTTCTATTTGTAGAGAGGCTGCTAAATTTGCCGACAAACAGGAGCGTTCAAAAAAGGGAATCCCAAACGGGGCATCCCTTGTCGGCATTCATATGGAGGGGCCTTTTCTTTCCTATGAAAAAAGAGGCGCACAAAATCCCGACTATCTGAGCCCCGTGGATGTACAGGAGACTCATGAACTAATGCTTGCCGCAGACGGACTTGTAAAAATACTTTCAATTGCACCGGAGCTCCCCGGAAGCATGGAGGCCATCAAAGCGTTAAAGGATATGGTCGTTTTATCGGTTGCCCATACGACCGCCGACTATGATACTGCGATCCGCGCTTTTCAAATGGGGGCTTCCCATGTAACACACCTTTACAACGCGATGCCGCCGTATTCCCACCGGGCGCCGGGCGTAATCGGTGCCGCTGCTGATATGGAGAATTGTGACGTCGAGCTGATCTGCGACGGAATCCACGTGCATCCTTCCGTCATCCGCTCCACGTTCAAAATGTTTCGACCCGAGCACGTTGTTTTGGTCAGCGACAGCATGATGGCCACCGGAATGCCTCCCGGAGATTACTCGCTCGGCGGGCAGTCCGTTAAACTGGCACAGGATCGCCGTGCAACGCTTGCAGACGGAACAATCGCTGGTTCCGTTACCAATCTCTTTGACTGTATGAAACATGTGATTTCCTGCGGTGTTCCGGTAAACCAAGCGATCGCTGCAGCTACAATAAATCCGGCGCGTTCCATCAAGATGGAGGAAAGGATCGGCTCCATTGAAAAAGATAAGACTGCTGATCTGCTCGTGCTTAATGAAGACTTCACAATCCGGCATATCATCCATAATGGCATGCTGGTAAAATAGATCAGAGCTTGTGCATAAAAAGAAGCTGTTGCAAAACCAAGAAAAACCAAATCAGTTTGCAACAGCTTTTTTTTATTTTATCCAGGCATCGAATTGCGATATTCATTTGCGAACACACCGACTTGCTTTTTGAAGACGCGGGAAAAATGCGCAATATCCATAAAGCCAACCTCGTCCGCAATATCACCGATGCGAAGAGACGGATCCTTCAGCAGCTCCTTTGCGGCATCAATGCGCACGCCGTTAAGCAGTTCCGAAAACGTATGCTCTGTATGTCTGTTAAGCAGCTTACTCAAATGCCACTGACTCACATAGATCTGATCCGCCAC